>CAJYRU010000231.1 GCA_913777295.1 uncultured Sphingomonas sp.
TCGACCTGCCTGTCCGAACGCCGCGCGATCGAGATGATCGAGTCCGGCGGGGCCGTTACCCCCTTCCTGTCGTTCGGCGACCGCGTGACCATGGTCGCCACCCCCTTCGGCCGGATCGACCAGCGCGTGGTGGCCGCCGCCCGCTGACTCCAGCCCAGTTGCGCGGTGTTATCGCTCCCTAAGGTGTGGCAGGCTTGGTGGGGCTGTTGGCCAGCAATCGCGCGCGGACCATGGCGGCGTCGGCCGATGGCACATCGGCGGCGATCCGTATCGCGTTCATCAGCCAGTGCAACCCGGCATCCGACCGCCGCGTGCGGTGATATTGCGCCGTTTCCTGCATCCGGGGAAATTCGAACGGCAGCGGCGCATGGCGCAGCGGCAGGTAGGTCGCCATCACCTGCGCCAGGCGCCGATGCATCATGGCTAGGCGATGCGTCCCGCGCAGCAGCCAGGGGACGGTGGTGAAGGACGCCGCGACCGACTCGATCCGCCGCTGATGCCCGAGCGAAGAGAAATGCTTGTCCGCGAAGGTGATTTCCCGGTGCGGCCCGATCGCGACGGCGACATGGCCGGCGGCCAGAAACGCGTCGATCCCGAATTCGCGATCGAACAGCGGATTGCCGCTCCACCCCGCCACCACGATCTCTTCGTCGAACAACGGCTCCTGCGGATGATCGGGCAGCATGAATTCCGTGGGGCTTATCATCAGGTCGAGTTCGCCGATGCGCAGCGCCTCGCTGGCCCCTTCGTCGGGCGGCACGAAATCGAGCCGGATGTTGGGCGCGATGACCGACAGCGTCTCGACCAGCGGCGCCAGCACGGCCGCGACGACATAATCGGATGCGACGATCCGGAAGGTTCGGCGGGTCGTGGCGGGATCGAACCCGCGCGACGTCTGCAGCACCGCGTCGGTCGCGTTCAGAAAATTGGCCAGTTCGGCGTGGATCTGTTCGCCGAAGACGGTCGGGCACATCCGGCGTCCATCCGACACTAGCAGCGGATCACCGAAATAGTCACGCAATTGGCCCAGTGCCGCGCTCAGCGCCGACTGGGTCAGGCTCAACCGTTCCGCGGCCCGGCTGACATTGCGGGTCTCCATCAACACATCGAGCGCATGGAGCAGATTGAGGTTCAAACCCTTATAGCGCACCTTATCCCTCCCGTGCGGGACGCTGCGCCCTCGCAATATGTGGGTAAGCTATTCGCTTTTTCGATTGCCAGGCAAGATGTTTATTCGTTTTCTTGCTGTCTGCGACCGAGCGGGTCGGCGGCGGCTGATCGGTCCAGCCGGCATTGTCGCGTTCATTGAATCCATGGCGGCGGTAGGATAGTCGTGTCGCGTGACCCATTCCCTCCCGGACCCCTATGACTCCCGTGTCGCGATATGCGAATTGCTGCAGCGGGTCGGCGTTGCGGACCGGGGGGCGCTCGGCGATCTGTACCGCCTCACCTCGTCGGCGCTGTTCGGCATCTGCCTGCGCATCTGTCGGGAGCGCAGCGCGGCAGAGGATGTGCTGCACGAGGTGTTTCAACTGATCTGGAAGCGCGCGGACAGCTTTGTGCCCACCGCCGCGCACCCGATGTCGTGGCTTGGTACGATTGCCCGCAATCGTGCGATCGACTGGGTGCGCAGCCATGGCGCCCGGCCGACCCGCCCGCTCGAAGATGCCGGACAGATCGCCGATGGGGGTCCGGACCAGCTTGCCGTGCTCGAACGAACCGAACAGGCGCAGCGGCTGTACGACTGCCTCGACCAGCTCGATCCGCAACAGCGCGATGCGCTGCGCACCGCATTCTTCGACGGGCTGACCTATGCGCAGCTGGCGGACGTGAAGGGGATAGCCGAATCGACCGTGCGCAGCTGGGCGCGCCGGGGCCTCCATCGTCTGCGGGGGTGCGTTGATGACCGCTGATCCCGACATGCTCGCCGCCGAACTCGCCATGGGCCTGCTGGAGGGCGAGGAGCGGGCGGCGGCGTTGCGCCGTACGTTGTCCGATCCGGCCTTCGCGCGGGAGGTCGAATGGTGGCGCGCGCACCTGGCCGAGCTGCTGGTCGAATATCCGCACGCGACCCCGCCCGCCGACCTGATCGCATCGATCGGCGCACCGCCGGCAAGGCGCTGGTTCCAGCGGCCGCTCTATCCCGTCGCACTGGCCGCTGCGGCCGCTGCGGCGGTGTTCGTCGTATCGCGTCCCGTGCCGCCTGTTCCGCCATCGGTGAACGCCCCTGCTGCCATCGGTCTTGTCGCTGCGCTGGCCGCACCCGACGGTTCGGCGGCGCCCATCGCGGCGGTGATCGATCGTGCGAGCGGCGCCGTTCGTATCGCGGGCACCGATGTCGCTCCGGTCGGAAGGGTCGCCGAACTCTGGGTCATCGACAACGGTACCCCTCGGGCGCTGGGCCTGCTCAACCGCACGGCGGCGACCCGGCTGACCGTGACGGCACCCCAGCGCGCCGCGCTGCGGCCGGGGGCGGTCCTCGCCATTTCGATCGAGCCGATCGGCGGATCGCCGCAGGCGACGCCGACCGGCCCGGTCGTCGCGACGGGGCCGTTGGTCGAAGCCTGACCGCGCCCCGTTCGGCGGGGGAAGGGCGCGGGGACTTATCGTACGTCGAACGTCCCGACGATTTCCGCACCGTTCCCTGCATCGACCCAGCAATCGAACGCGCCCGGCTCGACCTGCCACAGCCCGTCGCTGCCGACCAGCGCGAGGGAGTCCGCGGGTATCCGCAGTGCCACCCGTGCCTGCGCCCCGGCCGCCAGCGTTACCCACGCAAATGCCTTCATCTGTCGAACGGGGCGGGTGCGACTCGCCACCCGGTCATGGACATCGACGCGGATCAGTGCCGATCCGGTCCGCGTGCCGATATTACGGACCAGCACCGACAGGTCGACGTCCGAACCGGCCGCGATCGTCGGCGGCAGCTGCAGCGCCGACAGCGCAAAGCGGGTATAGCCCATGCCCGCGCCGAAGGGGTAGAGCGCCAGGTCGGGTGCGTCGCGCCAGTGGCTGCGTCCCGCCGCCATCGGGTCGTTGTCGGGCGCCGGACGGCCGGTGCTGCGCCGGTCATAGGACCAAGGCTGCTGGCCGGTGGCGATTGGGAAGCTGACCGGCAATCGCCCGGTCGGTTCGACCACGCCGAACAGGATGTCGGCAACCGCCGCCCCGGTCTGTTCGCCCAGAAACCATGTGGCCAGCAGCGCGGGCGCATCGCGGACCGTTCCGCTCAGCGCCAGTGCCCGGCCGTGGCGCAACAGGACGACAATCGGCTTGCCCGTCGCCGCGACCGCCTCTGCCAATGCCTGTTGTGCGGGCGGGATGACGATGTCGACCCGGCTATTGCCCTCGCCGGACATGTCGGCGCCTTCACCGATCGCAAGCAGGACGATGTCGGCGGCGCGTGCGGCGGCCACCGCGCGTGCGATCCCGCCGGGCAACGGTTCGGTGATGCCGCTTCCCGCCTCGACGATCAGCTCCGTCGGATCGTCCAGCAACGCGCGCAGGCCAGTGGCGAGGTCGATGCCTTTCCCCGCCTTGCCCGCAAACGACCATGGGCCGTTCAGATGGGCGCGATCGGTCCCGAACGGGCCGATCAGCGCCAGTCGCCTGCCCTTCCGGGGAAGCGGCAGCAGGTCGCCGTCGTTACGCAGCAGGACGATCGATTTCGTGGCGACCTCTCGCGCGACCGCGCGGACCACCCTGCTCCCCGTTTCGCGCCGTTCGACCGCCACGTCGATCGACCGGAACGGATCGTCGAACAGTCCCAACCGTTCCTTCAGCGTCAGCACGCGCCGCACCGCCTGATCGACCGCTGCGATCGGCACCTGCCCGCGTTCGACCAGCATCGGCAGGTGGCGAACGAACAGCCCGCTCTGCATCGACATGTCTATCCCGGCGAGGATGGCGAGACGCGCCGCATCGGCCTCGTCCGCAGCGATGCCGTGCGCGATCAATTCGCGATCGGCATCGTAATCCGACACGCATACCCCGTCGAACCGCAGGTCGCCACGCAGCAGGTCGGTTAGCAGGCGTCGATTGGCGCTGACCGGCACCCCGCCGAAATCGGTGAACGACGCCATGGTCGCGCCGGCTCCCGCTGCAAAGGCTGCGACGAACGGCGGCACGAACGTCTCGCGCAGTTCGGCCATGCTCATATCGACCGCCGCATATTCCATGCCACCCCGCACCGCGCCATAGCCGACGAAATGCTTGGGCGTCGCCAGCAGCGCGTCGGGCCGCGTCAGGTCGGATCCCTGAAATCCCGCGACCCGCGCGCTGGCAAGGGCGCAGTTCAGCAGCACATCTTCGCCCGCGCCCTCCGCCACCCGGCCCCAACGCTGGTCGCGCGCGACATCGACCATCGGCGCGAAGGTCCAGTGGATGCCGCCCGCGGTCGTCTCGCGCGCGATTGCCCGTGCCGCGCGCTGCGACAAAGCGGGGTCGAACGCCGCCGCCTCGGCCAGCGGGATCGGAAAGATGGTGCGGCAGCCATGCAGGACGTCGGCGGCGAAGACCAGCGGGATGCGCAACCGGCTGGCCAATGCCGCCTCCTGCGCACGCCGGGCCCCGGCCGCGCCATAGCCGTTGAACAACATGCCGACCCGTCCGGCACGAATATCGGCCAGCATCGCCACCGCGCCGCGCGGGTCGACCACCGGATTGAAGACCGCGCCGACCGGGCGAATCTCGTCATTGAAACAGCTGAGCTGTCCGGCCTTCTCCGCCAGCGTCATCTGCCCGATCAGCGTCTCCACTCGCAGCGAAGCGGCGCGGACCGGTGCCGCGATCATCGCGGCTGCAGCGGTCATCAGCGATATTCGCAGGGCTTCGCGGCGGTTTAGCCGGGTCGATGTCGACCATTGTTGCGCAATCGCCACAGCCCGATCCTATTACATCGTCTTTGTTATACCATGATTGTCGCATTTCATTGCGGGGTCTAGATGTAACCGGTCCCAATTATGCCGGGACCAAAGAATTCCAGAGGTGGGAGAGGTTCATGCTGTCATTCAATCGCAACGCCGCGCGTGCGGCGCTGCTGGCCAGTGCGGCGCTGCTGCCGAGCGTCGCCTGGGCGCAGGCTGCGCCGGCCGATCCGGCCACGGCGCAGGCCGGCGCCGTGACCGCCGACAACGAACAGGACGTGATCGTCGTGACCGGCACGACCTCGCGCGATCGTCCGCTCATCACCGCATCGGCCGACATCACCCTCGCCGACCGCGCCGACATCGACCGGCGCGCGCCGCGATCGACTGCCGATATGCTCGAACTCGTCCCCGGCATCTTCGTCGAAGCGACGGCGGGGCAGGTGTCGAACAACTATTCGGTGCGCGGCCTGCAGGGCGGCGGCCAGCGCTTCGTCCAGCTGGAAGAGGACGGGATGCCGATCCTCTATGGCGGCGGCGGTGCCGACTTCTTCTTCGACCAGGATCTGACTATTGACCGCCTGGAAGCGGTCAAGGGCGGTTCGTCGGGCGTCCTGACCGTCAACGGTGCGGGTGCCACGATCAACTTCATCTCCAAGCGCCCGAACTTCAAGGAAGCCGAGGGGGCGGCGCGCGTCACAGCTTATAATTACGGCATGAAGCGCGGCGATTTCTATTATTCGCAGCCGCTCAGCGAAAATCTGGCGTTCAACGTCGGCGGCTATATCCAGTCCAGCCCCGGCGTGCGCGAAAATCCGTTCGACTATGCCGGTTGGCGGTTGAAGGGGATGCTGGAATATCGCTTCGATGGCGGCGGCTATGCGCGGCTGTCGGCCAAGGGCGGCGACGTCGAGAACGCCTATTACGCGACGATGCCGTACCGGCTCGACGGCGGCAGGGTGCGGGGCATTCCGGGTCTGGATACGCAGGACGGCAATGTGGGCGGCGACTCCTTTGCCAATATCGCGGTGCCGGTATCGACCTTCGCCCATCCCAGCGGCTTCCGCGAATTCCGCTATCGCGACGGGATCAAGGCGAAGACCGCACAGGTCCGCTTCGACGTCGAAAAGCCGGTGGGGGAGACGGTCGACCTGTTCGCCCATGTCCGCTACCTGAAATATTCCTATGACTTTAACGGCCTGTTCCCCGGTTCGGGCACGGGCAATGCGGGTCTGACCAGCGCGCAGAACTACCTGACGCCGGGCGCGACTTCTCCGATCAACGATCTGCTGACGCTTGGCCGTGCCGCCTATCCGGCGGCGACGCGCTTCGGGATCAAGAACCTGCGCACCGGCGTCGTCCTGGGGTCGAACCAGACCGCACAGCTGGCGGCGCTGGCCGGCAACGGCTTCCTGCAGCGGACGACGCTCAACCACGACTATATCGACGGCCGCGATTTCGGCGCGAATGTCGGCGGGCGCTGGGAGTATGAGAACGACCGGTTCAAGAACTCGCTGACCGCGGGAGTCATGTACTACAACGTGATCCGCAAGCAGGACCAGTCGGCGACCGCCAGCATGGTCAACGATGTGAAGACCAACAGCGATGTCTACGACATCGTCGCGCTGGACGGTAACAACCAGGTCATCGGCACGCTGTCGGACAACGGCCTCGTGTCCTATGGCGACTGGGGTGCCGGCATTCGCGAACGGCGGGATTCGGCGGTTTCGCTGTACGTGAACGACGAAGTGGCGTTCGGCGACCTTCGCGTCGACGGCGGTGTCCGCTGGGAAAGCGACGATGCGACCGCGCTCGACGGCAACCAGCTGGCGGTGAACCAGGCGGTGCAGCCGGGCGTCGGCGGGGTGATCCGCAACGTCGGGTCGAGCTTCGACGGCACCTTTTCGACCCGGCAGCGCACGCGTCGCAAGGCATCGTACACGGTTGGCGCGAACTATCTGATAACCCCGAACTTCTCGGTCTATGCCCGCTATGCCAACGGGTTCCAGACGAACAATGTCGACCCGATCACCACGATCGAGTTGTACGAAGCCGGCGTCCGGTACGAATATGGGCGCATCTTCTCCGGTTCGGCGACGGTCTTCCGCACCAATTTTGACAACCAGAACTATAATTTCGCCAACCCCAACAACCCCTCCCAACAGCAGAACCTGAACGCCGACCTGCGTACCAAGGGTATCGAGATCGATTTCGTCGTGCGGCCGACGAACTGGTTCTCGGTCGATTTCCAGGGGGTGTTCCAGGATCCGCAGCTGCTGAACCTCGAACTGGACGGCGTCGACCAGGGCGCAGCATTCGAAGGCAACCGGCCGGAACGTACGCCCGCGCGGCTGTTCACGATCATGCCGACGGTTACGCTGCCCGATGGGCGGGGTGAGGTCTATGCCCGCTACAAATATGTGGGCAAGATCTTTGCCGACAATGGCAACGGCATCGCGCTGCCCAGCTACGGCGTGACCGGGATCGGGGTGAACCTGAACCTCAGCGAACGGGTGCAGCTGAACGTGAACGCCGACAATGTGTTCGACGTCGTGGGCCTGACCGAAGGCAATCCGCGCCAGGGGCAGACGCAGGCGATCACCGACGGGTTCTTCTACGCCCGCGGCATCGTCGGCCCGACCTATGGCGGGTCGCTGACGTTCCGGTTCTGAACGTCCGGGGTGTCGTGTCTGGCGATACGGCACCCCAAAGATCTTTGCGGATGAGGTGGCGGATGAAGATGGTGGCGCGGTGGATGCTGGCCGGTGTGATGCTGGCAGGGACGGGACTGGCAGGGGCGCAGCGCCCGGCCAAGGCGCCCGAACTGGCCTATCAGCTGAACGAGGGGCAGAACCTCAACGCCTTCGTCCGCGAGGGGCCGGTCGCCGCGCACCTGCTGCTGCGCAACGGGACCGACCCGCGCATCCTCGTCGCCTTTCCGGCGGGTAACAGCGGCGTCGGGCTGTGGTTCGAACCGCTGGCCCGTTCGGCGACATGGCGGCTGGAACAACCTCCGCGACCGACCACCGCGCCCGGCGTCGCCGGACCACAGCCCGCGGTCGTCACGGTCGCCAGCATCGACGCGCCACAGCTGCGTATCCGCCAGGCGGTATTGTCGAGCATACGCTTCCTCCGCGACTACCAATCGGTCGGTCGCTTCCCGCCCGAGGTCGCGGTCGAGCCGGTCATTGCCGGCAACACCATCCGCTGGAGCCGTCCGCGCCTCGATGGCAAGCCCGGCTATATGCTGCAGGTCCGGCTGTTGTCGGGCAGCATCCGGGGCGGCGCGCTGGTCGCGGAAGGGGGACGCCCGCTCCGCATGGAGATCACCGCGTCGAGTGGGGAAGCGCCGCTGCACGGCCTCGCCCCGAACGAGTTGCTGAACGCCCGTGCCGCCAACGATCCGGGCGCACGTAACGCGCTGCGTTTCCTCAGCTATCGCGAGAAATTCCTCGCCGGGTCGTGGCGGTTCCAGACCTATTTCGGGCGCGACACGCTGATGTCGGTGCGCCTGCTGATGCCGGTGCTGCAGCCGCAGGCGATCGAGGCCGGGCTGGGATCGGTGCTGGCGCGGCTCGATGCGCGGGGTGATGTCGCGCATGAAGAGGGGATCGGCGAATTTGCCGTCGTCGATCGACGGCAGCATGGCGGGAGCGGCGATGCCGCGGTGCTGGACTATGCGATGGTCGATGACGACTATATGCTGGCCCCTGTCGCCGCAGCCTATCTGCTGGACCATGGCGATGCCGCTGCCGCCCGTGCGTTTCTCGACCGGCCGCTGGCCAGCGAAGGCGTGCCCGGCACCACGGCGCCGGCGGGCAAGGCGCTGGTAAGGAACCTGCGCTTCGTCCTCGACACCGCGCGCCCCTTTGCCGACGATCCCGGCTATGCCCGGCTGGTCGCGATCGGGAAGGGGCGGCTGACCGGGCAGTGGCGGGATAGCGAGGAAGGGCTGGGTCGCGGGCGCTATGCCTATGACGTGAACGCGGTATTCGTGCCGGCGGCGCTGGAATCGGCGGCTCGGATGCTGCGCGCCGGGTTGCTCGACCGCTACCTGACGGCGGAGGATCGCGCGGCGCTGGCAAGGGCGGAGGCGATGGCAACCGTCTGGCGTCAGCGTGCGCCGGGCATGTTCCGCGTATCGCTGCCGGCAGCGCAGGCGAAATCGAGGGTCGAGGGCTATGCCCGCAGCCTCGGCATACCCGCCGCGCCGGCGATCGCCGCAATCGGCACGGATCCGCTCGTCTTTCACGCGATCGCCCTCGACGACAACGGTCGGCCGATTCCGATTGTCAATTCCGACGAAGGGTTCGCGTTGATGTTCGCCGAACCGGCGCCTGCCGATCTCGAAACCTATGTCACGGCGGCGATGCGGCCGTTCCCGGCAGGGTTGATGACCGACATCGGGATGCTGGTCGCCAATCCCGCGCAGACCGATGCCACGGTGCAGTCCCGCTTCACCCCGGCCGCCTATCATGGCGCGGTCGTCTGGTCGTGGCAGCAGGCGTTGTTCGCCGCCGGCCTCGAACGTCAGCTAGCCCGCCGCGACCTGCCACCGTCCACGCGCAAGGTGCTGACCGACGCGCAGGCGACGCTATGGCGCGCCATCAACGCCACCCGCGCGACGCAAAGTTCCGAGCTCTGGTCATGGGCCTATACCGGCGGCCGATACGAGGTCGTCGCGTTCGGTGCAGGCAAGCAGGACGTGGACGAATCCAACGCCGCGCAATTGTGGAGCACGGTCTATCTGGCGGTCCAGCCGCCCCGCAACCTCAGGCGAGCGCCAGGAAGGCGGTGATCGTCAGCCGCCCCTGCGCCGGATGGGCGTCCGGCGCGGCGCTGGCCGGGATGATGCCGCTGTGGAGCAACGCGCTGCGATAGATCACAGCCCGGTTGCAGCAGGCGTCGACCGACGAAATCTGTTCGAACTGCGCGGTCGATGCGGCGACATAGGCTGCGGGCGGGGGCGCGGTGCGGACCTCGGCATTGAGAGCGTCGAGATAGCCGGTCGAGCGCGACGCGTCGATCGTCTCGAAGCCCGTCGCGCGGTGCCGGTAGAAGGCGGTGCCGCCGCTGTCGCTGGCACCCAGATAGTGGACGAGCGCGATCCGGTTCGGGTCGACGGCGTCGAAATGCGGCAGCCGCTGTTCGATCGACAGGCGATCGGGCGGCGTGGTCACCACCGAAAAGCTGGCGTCGAGCAGCGCGATCCCGCCGCGATGGCCGAAGACATGCGCCAGCACCTGCGACAGCGCCGGCCGGACCGCCTTGAAATAATCGTCCGGCAACGCGCCGCGCACCCCGGGATATTGCCGCCGGGCCGGTTCGAAGCGGGTGGAGCCGGCAATGGCGCGCAAGCCGTCCGGGTCGGGATGGAAATGATCGACGATGGCGATCGGCTGTCGCTCGATCCCGATCCGCCGGGCACGGATGTCGGGCGCGGTCACGTCGGACCGATCAGCGCGGCCAGCGCGACGTCGTGCGACGGCAGCGTCGGCGCGGCACGGGCGATGACATCGGCGATCTGGCGCACCTGGGCGCGATTGGTCGCTCCATCGATCGCGTCGGCCAGCGGATTATAGCCTCGCGCCACGATCCCCTGACCATTCAGCACGGCCAGCCAACTTGCCTCCCGGAACAGTTCGTCGGGATCGAGGATGATCCGGCCCGACCGGCGATACTGCTCCTCCCGTGCGCGGAGCGTTTCGGGCAGCGCCATCGTCCGACAATGCCGCCACAGCGGATCGTCCCGGCCGCTAGTCGCGTGATAATGCAGGATCAGGAAGTCCTTGATCCCGTCCATGTCGCGGGCGAAAACATGGTTGAACCGCTCCGCCAGCGCCGGATCGCAGTCGCGGGTCGGGAACAGCGTCAACAGCTTGGTTATACCACTCTGGATCAGGTGGATGCTGGTCGATTCCAGCGGTTCGAGGAATCCAGACGACAGCCCGATCGCGACGACATTGCCCCGCCACGGACGCCGCCGGGTGCCGGCGGTGAATCGCAGGAACCGCGGGTCGGACAGCGCCTCGCCATCCAGATTGGCGAGCAGCGTCGCCGCCGCCTCATCGTCCGACAGGTAGCGCCCGGCATAGACATAACCGTTGCCGGTGCGATGCTGGAGCGGAATGCGCCACTGCCAGCCAGCGGCCCGCGCGGTGGAACGGGTATAGGGTGTGGTCGCGCCGGTCCTAGCGCAGGGCACGGCGACGGCGCGGTCGCAGGGCAGCCAGTGCGACCAGTCCTCATAGCCCTCCTCCATCGCGCCGGCGATCAGCAGGGCGCGGAAGCCGGAGCAGTCGATGAAGAGGTCTCCATCGATCCGGTCGCCGCGATCGGTCGTCAGTGCCGTGACGAAGCCGGTTTCGCCATTGCGCTCGACATTCTGCAACGTTCCTTCCACACGGACGACGCCAGCCGCTTCGCTGAGCTGCCGGAGATAGGCGGCGTACAGCCCCGCATCGAAATGATAGGCATAGCCCAGCGTCGACAGGATCGACCGCCCATCCCCCGCCGGCTTTGCGAACCGTCCCCGTGCCGCCAGCTGTGCGGCAAGCGACAATGCGGACAGCGGCACGTCCATCCCCTCCGCCTGCGCCTTCAGCCAGCGATGATGGAACGCCACGCCGGGAAGGGGGGCGCCAAACTGGCCGAACGGGTGGAAATAGCGATGACCCGGTGCGGTCCAGTCGACGAATTCGATGCCGAGCTTGAACGTCGCCTTTGTCGCCCGCAGGAAATCCGCCTCGTCGATGCCGATCAGTTCGTTGAACCAGTGGATCGTCGGGATGGTGGCTTCGCCGACGCCGACCGTTCCGATCGCGTCGGATTCAAGCAGGGTGATGGCGACGCCGCGTCCGAAGCTGCGCGACAAGGCCGCCGCGGTCATCCATCCGGCAGTACCGCCGCCCAGAATGACGACGCGGCGAATGCGATCGGTTGCTTCCATGGCTCCCTTGGTAAAGCGCCGGACGACCGTTGAGAACCGGCATTGCAGTGTCGCCACGACGAAATGGCGGGCAACATTTGCGTTCGACCTTCGTATCCGCAACAGCGGATCGGCTGCATTCTGCGCCGCGGGCCGCAAGATAGAGGAACGGCGATGGACGAGTTTGCCCGGATGATGCGCATGGAGGGCGTCCGGCCGCTCGGCGATGCGGCGGCGAAGCCGCGCCGCGTCCCGAAACAGGCGCCGGCGCCGGTGCAGCCGCCCGCCATGCTGCCAGTGGCATCGGGTCCGGTCGGTCATGCCTGGGTCGATGGGGTCCGTGCGCGCACTGCCCTCGAAACCGCGCTCGACCGGCTCGCCACGGAAATCCGCGAGGGCCGCCGGGGCTGGGCAACCGGCATTCGTCAGGATGGGACGACGGTGACCCTGCCTGCAAATGCCGGGGCGGCCGCGCTGCTCGGCACGGCGGATCGACAGTCGCTGCGGCTGATGCTGATCGGCGGGGACGGATGGACCTTTGTCATGCACCCGTTGATGGGCGTCGCGACGCTGGATGAGGATCCTGTACAAGGCGGCTGACCGACGCGCCGAACCGAGACGATCCGATCAGGGCGATACCGCCGCGACCGGTTCCGTCGGCGCGGGATCGATCACCAGCACCAACCTTTGTTCGCCGGTGGCGGCGATCGGCGGCGAGCGATGGACGATGGCCCGCTCGGGTGACCAGCGCAGCCCCTTGAACAGCGCAACATCGCCCGGGGCAAGCGAATGGATGGGGAGATCGGCCGGGTCGGCGCCACGCCGAAGCGCGGCGGCATCGGCATCCGCCAGCCACTGCGTACCCCGGCCGGCATAGGTCGTTATCAGGCGGACCGTAACATGATCGGCATGGAAGCGCCGACAGGCATCGGTTTCGACGATCTCCAGCCGCACCGACACGCGATCGCAGTCGGCGATCCGCGCGACGCTGCCGGCAAGCGCGGTCACATCGACTGCCAAGCCGGCGACGCAGGCGGCGGGATAGCCGGCATCGTCCAGCGCGCGGCGCAGGGCGACGTCGAGGTCGCGCACAGGCGCCGTCAGCCCGATGTCGTCGATCTCCGCCCAGCAGTGTGCCGCAGGAAGCGGAGGCGCGAACCCACGCGCCCAGATCGCCAGATTGATCGCCTCGCAACGAATTGCATCGAGGACGGCGCGGTCTTCGCCCGAAGCGACATGGTCGTTCGTAGCGCGAGGCCGTTCGACGACAGTTACGGTAGGGGGTTCGTTCATCGGCACACAGCAGCAGTTTGGGACGAAAGATACGTTATCACGTAACGCAAGACTTGCAAGTTGTGGCGGGGTTGAACCGATTATCGGGCAGGCCAGGCGAAAGCCTATGGTCCGCCGCTGCGACTTCGGCCGGACCGCACGCCCGATCCCATCGGGTCAAGATCCGCCCGTCGCCCGCGCGCGATCTGGCAATCGGCAAACAAAGACGACGCGGCTCCGACCACGCGAACAACGCGGTCGATCGGGACGATGACGATCCGTCAGGCCGGAGCAGGAGCGCGGGCCATCCAATCGACCAGCGCCGCCGTGACGGCCTCGGGTGCCTCCATCGGGGCCATGTGGCCCGCGCCTTCGAACACGATCATCGTCGCATCGGATAGCGCATTGACGATCGTGCAGTGCTGGGCCGGGGGGCTCCAGCGGTCCTCGCTGCCGACAGCGACCAGGACAGGGCAACGCACCCCCGCCAGCGCCGCGCCAGCGTCCGGACGGTTCAGCAGGGCGGTAATGTGATTCCGATGAATGTCGGGCGTCATCCGCTCCACCATCGCGAACAGGGCGTCGTGCAGCGCCGGGTCCTGCTCCAGGCGCCCCGCGGCCACCATCGGCGGCAGCCAGCGGCCGGCCAGCGCCCGCATACCGTCGGTCCGGCCGAGGTCGATCAGCTCCTGACGCTTCTCGCGCTCGCCCGGCTGCACCGGGTGGATGCCGGTATCCAGCAGCGCCAGTCGCTCGACACGCTCGGGCGCCTGGCGGACCACCTCCAGCGCGACCCGCGCCCCCATCGAATGGCCCGCAATCGAAAAACGGGGCGGCGCAGTGGCGAGGATCGATTCCGCCATGGCCGCGATCGAATCGACGTGGCGCAGATCGGCGACCCAGACGTCGTACCGGGCAGACAATCGGTCGACCTGATGCGCCCAGACCACTGCGTCGCACAACAGTCCGGGGACGAGGATAAGCACGTCCCTGCCGGCGGGTCGACCGTCTCGGTCGGGCAGGCGTCCGGTCGCCGGGATGGTCATCGAAACCTCCAATAGGTCGCTTGGCGATACGCCGTCTCGCTAGCGGATATTCAATATGCAGCATAGCGGAGTGTTCGTATCCGATCTGCGGCAGCAGCCTGTATCGCGCTCGTGCGATCCACCGCCACGACCTGTTTCACCACGGCCCGAATTAAATCCGCGCGGGCATTCGTTCTCCTCACGACCAAGGTTCAAAAGGGGAGAATGGAATGATGTCGGGAACGGTCCTGGGACGCGTGGCGCTGGGCCTGTTGGTGACGTGCGTCACGCCGGTTGCCGCGCAGACTACGGTATCGGCCGGGGTCGATCACAGCACCGGCACGTTCGGCACGGGACAGCGGATCGATACGTCGGGTGCGTCGGTCGGCGTGCGTGTCAAGCGCAAGCGTGTCGGCGTGTTCGCGAACCTGCCGGTCGTGCGCGTCGATGCACCGCAGAACGTCGTGGTGGCGGGCGGCCCGCTCGGCCTGCCGATCCTGGTCGACCCGACCCGACCCGCTACCCGGAAACAGCGTAGCGGGCTAGGCGATGCGACGGTCGGTGCGTCGGTCCAACTGCTCGAGCCGCGTCGGAACCGGGTTGCGCTGGCGGTGACGACCGCGGCCAAGCTGCCGACCGCGTCGGCCGCCCGGGGGCTGGGAACGGGCAAGGCCGACTTTTCCGTCGGAGCGGAGGTCGCGCGCCCGGGCAAGCTGACGCCGTTCGCGGGGCTGGGCTATACGGTCGTCGGCCAACCCGCCGCCTATCGACTGGAAAACGTAACGACCGCGCGGGGCGGGGTGGCGTTGCGGGTCGGCGATGTGTCCGAAATCAGCCTGTCATACAACCACGCATCGCGTATCAGCGCCACCGCCGCCGACCGGGATCAGGTTGCGGCAGGGCTGGAGACGAATCTGTCGCCCCGCCTGTCACTGGGCGTACAGGGCAGCGCCGGGGTTAGCCGCGGTGCACCCGACGCGAGTGCCGGACTGCAACTCGGGCTGCGGCTTTGACGGCGGGCGGCATGACCGGTCCGCATCCGTGGTCGGGATGCGGACGGGGTGCAGCGCTGGAAACGCTTACCGCCGACCGGGTATGAGCGCCGCGCGGATCGGTTCCACCCACTGGTCGCGATCAATATCATAGACGATGAAGTCGCTGTCGAATTGCCAATAGGCCCAGGGGAAGCCATGCGCCTCCGCCTCGCGGCGGACGGTCGCGGTGTAGCGGGCGCGCGCTGCCATCGGCGTGCCGCTCTTTTCATAGGCGCCGAACTCGCCCATCAGCACGGGGCGATCATTGGCCCTCGACCACAGCGCGACCTTGTCGTAATCTGCCTTAATCCGGGCTTCGTCGGCGGCGGTGAACGGCACGTCCTTCACGCCGGCCATGTCCTTTGCCCACGGCGCGCCTTGGTGGGTGAAGCGGAACGGTTCGTACGAATGGAACGTGACCAGGATGTTGCGGTCGTCCTTCGGCAGTTCGAGGCCGGAAAGCTCCTCCAGATTGTTCCACCGGGTCGGCCCAATCACCAAGGTGCGCGTGGGATTGGTGGCGCGGACAATCGGGATCAGGGTGCGCAGCATCGCGTTCCAGCGCGCCCGGTCCAGCGGCCCGTGCGGTTCGTTCAGCAATTCAAACAGCACCGTGTCAGGGGCATTGCGGTATCGCTCCCCGATCTGGGTCCAGAAGGCGGCCAGCTTCGGTTCGCAGGCATCCGGCGCGTCCGAACACGGGTCGAAATCATGTTCGTCGATGATGACGCCCAGCCCCGCGGCGGTCGCTTCCTGCACGACCCGGTCGAGCGTCGCCAGCCATTGCGGGTCCAGCCGGTTCTGCGCGTCCATATGTTCAAACGACTGCAGCACGACCCGGACGAAGTCGAACCCGCCCTGCTTGATGATGCGGAAATGGCGCGTCTGGAATCGAGCCTTGGCCGGGTCGCGCCAAAGCGGATCATAGCCGAGGATGTTGACCCCGCGTCGCAGCCGGGCGGCGGTGCGCCACGCCGACCCCGAACCCGACTCAGCTGAGGCCGCGACCTGTTTCGTCGCATGGCTGGCGGCGGGCTGGGCGACCGCAGGTGCGGCCAAGGTCATGGTCAATGCCGACAGCAGGCTACGATACCGCACGGTGCGAATCCTTTGAACAGGGTCAACAGTCGGACCGATGGGTAAACGATCCGGCTGGCCCTGTCCTGCTGTTCGATACCGGGTGATCGCCTCAACCCCCGAACCGGGCGAGATCGAACGGCGATAGGTCGAACGCCGGCGTGTCGCCATGCAGGTGTGCCGCCAGCGCACCGCCGGTCGTGGCGGCAAGCGTCAGGCCCAGATGCTGGCGTGCGGCATATAGTCGTCACGCAGGAAGGTCGGCAGCGTCCGGTGCGCCGGCACCACGGCATCGCGGATCACCGTCAGCGCTTCGGCCTGGAGCGCCGCCTGCGTCGCGGCGGGAATGGCGGCGGGCATCGCCTTGAACGGCGCGTAGAAGGGTGACGCTTCGCTCGCGCCAGCGTCGATCACCTGCGCGACCCCGGTATCGCGGCCTTGCAGGGTGATGCGGGGCGGGATGAAGCCGCGCTTCAGCCCGGCGCGCATATTGGCGATATTCTGGTCGAAATAGCGCGGGATCGACTGTAGCATCAGCAGGTAGTTGCGATAGTCGCGCTCGGTCACGAAATCGCCGCGCGCCGCCTCGGCGACATTGGCCCAGAAGCTGGTGTCGGAATTGAGCGGCTTCTCATATTCGCGAAACTTCTGCTCGTTCAGCAGTGCGACAATCTGCTGGCGATAGACGGCGTAGTTGACCTGCTGCGCCGGGGCTAGGTCGGCGACCCGGATGGTGTCCAGCGCGGCGAGCGTCCGCGTCCAGCGCTCGAGCTTTGCCGCCTGTGTCGCCGGCCCGACATCGGGAAGTCCGGGCGGCGCATCCTTGTTGTCCTCGTCCGGCCCCAGCACCGATTGCCGCCACGCATATTCGGCGGTGTAGAGCGCCTGCAGCCGGGCGTCGGCACTCAGGACCGGCGCGGCGTGGAGCGGGGCGGCGGCGGCTACGGCTACGGCCATGATCGTCACCATCGACTGCCAGGTCTTCATCATGCCGTTCCGATCCGCATTATGTCTTCGTACAGGGCCGCCGGGATGCGGACGCCCTCCTGCAACGACGTTGCGCGCGCCGCATAGCGTCGTGCCGAGGGCAGCCGCGCGCCCTGCCGCTCGATCGCGGCGAACATCGCTTCGCCGCGCGCCAGATGGTCGGCGACCGCATCGCCCAGAAACCCTGCCGGATCGATCGCGATCACCAGTTCGCCACCGATCGGCGATCCGCCACGGTCCTGGTCCGCATCGATCGATTCCGCGCTGGTCATGTCGCCGATCAGCGGTCCGGCCAGCAGTTCGACCATCGCCGCGAGTGCGGATCCCTTGTGCCCGCCAAAGGTCCGCATCGCCCCGGCCAGTACCGCCTCCGCGTCCGTCGTCGGCCGGCCATCCGCGTCGTAGCCCCAGTCGTCGGGTACCGGCCTGCCCGCACGGCGGTGCAGTTCGATCTCGCCGCGCGCCACCGCGCTGGTCGCGAAGTCGAATACAAAGGGTGGTCCGTCGGGGCGCGGCCAGCCGAATGCGATGGGGTTGGTCCCGAAGACCGGCCGCGTACCGCCGGCCGGCGCGACCCACGCATGGCTGGGCGTCACGGCCAGCGCGACGAGGCCCGCCTCGGCGATCGCCTCAACCTCCGGCCACAGTGCCGCGAAGTGGACGACATTGTTGAGCGCCAGCGCGGCGATGCCCCCGGCGCGTGCCTTTTCAAGCAACAGCGGCAAGCCCCGGGCGAAGGCCAGCTGGGCAAAGCCGCCCCTGCCATCCACCCGCACCAGTGCGGGTGCCGGTTCGCTGACGACCGGCACCGCATCGGGGACGACCACGCCCGCGCGCACGCTGTTGGCGGCGACCAGCAGGCGATAGATGCCGTGGCTGGCGCAACCATCGCGCTCGCCCGCCACCATCGTTTCCGCAACCGCATCGGCATGGTCGCCTGCCAGCCCGACCGAGCGCAGCTTCGCCCGGGCAAGGTCGCGCAGTTCGTCGAGGGTCATCGCGACCCCGGGCGCACTGCTCATGCCGTCGCGCCCGGTCGGGCGGTGTAGAGCCGCACGCCGAATACCGGCCCGGCGGTGCTGCGATCATGCGGCAGGAAGCGGACCTTGACCGACGTCTTCCCGCGAGTGAGGGCTTCGGGCAGCGGATAATCGACCTCGAAGAACTTGCCGGGCCGGTCCTCGCCCAGATGCTGGGTCGCGACCTTTACATTGTCGATCAGGATGTCGAAGTCGCGGCCCCGCTCGCCGCCCCACTAGGTCGCCTGCAGGACGAGCGGCCCAGCTTTCGTCTTCATCGTGAATTCCATGAACCCGCCCGACCGGACATCGCGTCCCTGACGCCCGCGATAGATGACCGGATAGGATTGTTCGGATGTGAGGCCATGGTCACGCTCCGGCTGCATCTCGCCGAGGAACATCGTATCGACCGAACGCGCGGCAATGTCCTTCCGCCGGGCCTGTTCGGCATTGTACGCGGCCTCTTCCGTCGCCCACGCGGCATCGGAGAAATGCTTGAAATAGACCGCGCTGCGCCGTTCGCTCTGGCGATAGAAGGGAACGAAGTTCATGTCCTGCGGCCGGATGACCCCGCGCGTCGTATAGGTTGCGGGCGTTGCCGTAGCGTTGAACCCGCCGAGCACATCCGCACCGACCAGCGCCGGGTCGGCCGCGTCCCACGTCGTCGCCACCGCCCCCAAATCGGCGGCCAGCACCAGCGGACCGTGGAGCAGCGCGATGGTGTCGGCATCGCCCGGCGCACTTTCGATCCTGAGCGTCATCGGCAGCGTGATCGCGATGGCGTCGCCCGCTTTCGATCGCCGCGTCACGACGGCATAGCCGCGAGCCAGATCGGGCGTCACTGCCGAACCGTTGACCGTCACCCGTGCCTTGCCCGCTGCCCAGCCGGGCACGCGCAGCGCAACGGGAAAACGCCCGCCCGCGACCGTGTCAAAGGTCAGCGTCGCGGTTTCGCCGAACGGGTAGGGGGTGTCGAGCCGCACCCTGGCTCGCCGCGCCGACCAGTCAGCCATGGCGGGGATGTAGAGATTGACGAAGAAGGTCCCGTCATCCCCCTCCCAGAAAATGCTCTCGCCATGCTTGGCGTGCGCCTCCATTCCCGACCCGACGCAGCACCAGAAGGCGTCGTCCTCGACCGAGGAATAGCCGCGCTCGGCGCCCGACAGCAGCGGTGTCATATAGGTGAAGCCGCCGGTCTTCGGATCCTGCGCCGCCATGGTGTGGTTGAGATGCGCGCGTTCGTAGAAATCGAACAATGCGCCGTCCGGCTGCCACGACCACAGATGCCGGGTGAGTTTCAGCATGTTGTAGGTGTTGCAATGTTCGCACGTCTGTTCGGTGATGTGATCCGCGATCGTGTCGGGCGCGCTGAAATATTCGCGGTCGGCGTTGCCGCCGATCACATAGCTGTGACGCTGCGTCACCGTGTCCCAGAAGAAGCGCGCGGCCCCGGCCTTTGCGGGTGCACCGCCGGTCACTTCATGGATACGCGCAAAGCCAATCAGCTTGGGCACCTGCGTATTCGCGTGGAAGTTGGCGAGCTTGTCCTCCCGCCGGGTCAGCGGGTCGAGGACGCGATTGTCGTAGATCAGCTCCGCCATCTTCAACCAGCGGCGGTCCCCGGTCTGCGCATACAGTTCGGCATAGCTTTCGTTCGGCCCGCCATATTCGCAGCTTAGCACCTGCTGCACCTGTTCGGGGGTCAGTGCGGCGAACACCCGTTCGAAATAGCCGCCCAGCTCCTCGACCACTTTGAGCGCGGTGCGGTTGCCCCATGCGGCATGAATGTCGAGCAGACCGGCGAACAGCTTGTGGACGGTGTAGAGCGGCGACCATGCGCCGTTCAGGTCGAACCCGCCCGACCGGATGTCGCCCTGCATCACTTCGGGAAAGATTTCCTCCCCGTCGACGATCGTCCCGTCCTTCCGCTTGCGGCCCAGTGCGCCGACATAGCCGTTGCCGCGCTTCGCCTGTGCCGCGGCCAGTTCCTCGATGATATAGTCGGCGCGGCGGCGCATTTCGGCGTCGCCGGTCTGCTGGTACGTCAGCACCAGCGCGGTCATGTAATGACCCATCGTATGGCCGGCGATGGTATCGCTTTCCCAGCCGCCATAGATCGGCGCCTTCGGTTCCAGCCCGGCATATTTACGGAAATTGTGCAGCAGCCGGTCGGGGTTCAGCCGATGGAGGTAGGTGCGGTTCACCTCCACCGCCGTCGCGAAATCGGATGGGCGCAGGCGCACCGCCGAGAGCGGCAGCGGCTTTGCCGTGGCGGACAAGGTGCCCGATGCGGCGGCACGGACCGCCGGTGCCGCAAGGCCGCTCAGCGCCAACGCAGCAGCGCCCGCCGTTAGTTCACGACGACTTGCCTGCATGACCCGCTTCCAACGTTGGAAATATCGTATACCTTGGTCGGCATACTAGGACGGTCAATATGCTAAGCGCGTTCCGGGCGACGCCGATTGGGTGGTAGCGCCAAGTGTCAGCCGGAAAGGCTGGTCGGCGTGGCGGGCGTCGTCGATGACGGCAGCGCGAAGAGCCTGAGGAAGTAGCCTACGAACCGGCGGGCCAACAAGTCGATCTCTTCTGCTCCGGCGGTCGCGACGCCCCAGAGCCGCCGGTTCTGCTGGGCTGCGGTCATGCCGATAAGTACCCGCGCCATGTCGGTCGCGCCTTCGTCCCGCAGGCGGCCGGCGTCGATCAGTTCGCCGATATAGGCGGCCAGCGCGCCCTCGATATGGCCCGCTGCCTGTTGGTAGAAGATCCGGCCGACTTCCGGAAAGCGGCCGCTCTCCGCGACGACCAAGCGCCACGCCGCGACGGCATCGGGATGCGCGGTCTTGTTCATGAAGCTGCGGCAGAAATTGACGAGGGTGACCTCGATCTCGCCCGGTGCCAGCAGTTCGTCCTGCACCTGCCGACGGAATGCGGCGGTGACGTCGGCGATGACCGCGCCGAACAATTCCTCCTTGGACCGGAAATAGCTCCATAATGTCGCCTTCGATCCGCCCAGCGTCTTGAGCAGGCCAGACATCGACGTCGCGGCATAGCCGTCCTCTAGGAACGACCGGCGTGCGGCGGCGACGATCGCGTCGCGACGATTCTGTTTGCGGGCTTCGCGTCTGCCCGGCGGGCGAGGGTCGGTTTCAGTCATAAACTGTACTCCCGGGTACAGATAAATCTTGACAGGCGCAAGGTGCCGGATCATGGGACGAAGCGTACCCCTTAGTACGGTTTTCGCCATGATCCGATCGACCTTCCGGGATGCAGGGTGCCGCATGGCGCCGCTGTCCATCCTGTTCCTGTCCGCCTGCGCGACCGTGCCGCATCTGGGTCCACAGCCCGAGATGGCGACGCCTGCCGCCTTCGCCACCGATCGCAGCCTCGCCGCAATCGGCGACGCCGCCTGGCCGGCGCAGGATTGGTGGCAGGGCTATGGCGATGCGCAGTTGAACACACTGATCGCCGAGGCGCTGGCCGGGTCGCCCGACCTTGCCGCCGCGACGGCGCGCGTGGCCCAGGCGGAAGGCTATGCGCAGCAGGCCGGCGCTGCCCGCCTGCCGACGGTCGGGGTGACGGGCAATGTCGCGGCGACCAAGCAGAGCTATAACAATGGTATCCCTGCCGCGTTCGTGCCGAAGGGGTGGAACGATACCGGGCGGGTGCAGGGGGAGCTGGGGTTCGACCTCGACCTGTGGGGCCGCAACCGAGCGGCCTATGCGGCGGCGCGATCGGACCGGGATGCCGCAGCGCTCGATCGGGCGCAGGTTGCGCTAACGCTGTCGACCAGTGTCGCCGACGCCTATGCCGACCTCGCCCGCCTGTTCGCGGAGCGGTCGGTGGCGCAGGCAGCGCTGGAGGTACGGCAACAGACCGCTACGCTAACCGCCGACCGTGTGACCGGCGGGCTGGATACCCGTGCCGAGCTGAAACAGGCGCAATCGGCGGTGCCGGCGGCGCGGGCCGATCTGGCTGCGACCGACGAAGCGATCGCGCTGACCCGCAACCGGATCGCCGCCTTGCTGGGCAAGGGGCCGGATCGCGGCCTGTCGATCACGCCGCCGGCCGCGACGATCGTTGCGCGCGGCGTGCCGGCCAATGCCGCCACCGACCTGATCGCGCGCCGTCCCGACATCGTCGCGGCGCGCACCCGGGTGGAAGCGGAGGCTAGCCGAATCAAGGTCGCACGCGCCGATTTCTATCCCTCGATCAGCCTGTCGGCGGTGTTCGGCCTGCAATCGCTGGGCCTCGGCAACCTCATCAACAGTGGATCGACCGCGGGCAGTATCGGCCCGGCGCTCAACCTGCCGATCTTTCGCGGGGGGCAGTTGCAGGGGCGGTATCGGGTGGCGCGCGGGAGTTACGATGCCGCCGTCGCCGATTACGACCGCACCGTCACCGACGCCTATCGCGCCGTGGCCGATGCGGTGGTCAGCCAGCGCGCGCTGACCGTGCGGTTGAACGAGTCGCGCCAGTCGCTGGCCGACGCACAGGCCGGCTATGACGTGGCGCGGCTGCGGTTCGAAGGGGGGCTGTCACGCTTCACCGACGTGCTGGTCGCACAGGACCGCGTGTTGCAGGCGCGCCGTGCCGTCACCGAATTGCAGGCCCGTGCCTTTACGCTTGATGTCGCGCTCGTCCGTGCGCTGGGGGGCGGATTCTCCGCTCCGATGGCGGTGCAGCGCAAGGATAAGGATCCGACCCATGGCTGATGCCGATCCCGCCGACCGCAGCTTTGCCGATGCCAAGGCCGCATCGGACACCGCCGCTCCGTCCAGACGCAAGAAATGGCTGACCGGTATCGCCGCGATCGTGTTGATCGCGGGGGCGGGCTATGGCGGCTGGTACGCCCTTGTCGGCAGCAATTATGTCGAGACCGACAACGCCTATGTCGGCGCCGAGACCGCGCAGATCACGCCGATGGTCGCCGGGCAGGTGGTGGCGATCGGTGCATCGGAAACGCAGATGGTGAAGCGTGGCGACGTGTTGGTCCGGCTGGACGACAGCGACGCGCAGATCGCGTTGGCATCGGCCGAAGCCGATCTGGCCAAGGCGCGCCGCCAGTTCGGCCAGACGGCTGCGACCAGCGGTGCGCTGTCGGCACAGGTGCAGGCCAAGGGCGCGGAAATCGTCAGCGCCCGCGCGCAGCTGGCATCGGCCGAGGCGGCCTATGGCAAGGCGCAGGTGGACTTTAATCGTCGGCAGAAGCTGGCTCCTAATGGCGCGGTATCGGGCGATGAACTGACCGCGGCGACCAATGCGCTGGCGTCGGCGCGCGCCGCGCTGGAACAGGCGCGTGCGGCCGTGGCCGAGGCCGCATCGCAGCGTAGCGCGGCGGCCGGCAATCTTGCCGCCAACCAGGCCCTGATCCAGGGAGCGACGTCCCGCACCGCGCCCGACGTGCTGGCGGCGGAAGCCCGGGTGCGGCAGGCGCAACTGGACGTCGATCGCACCGTCATCCGCGCGCCGATCGACGGCGTGGTGGCCAACCGTACGATCCAGGTCGGCCAACGTGTCGCCGCGGGCACCACGGTGATGCGGATCGTGCCGGTCAACAGCGCCTATGTCGATGCGAACTTCAAGGAAGGTCAGCTGATGAAGGTGAAGCCGGGCCAACCCGTCAGGCTAACCTCCGACCTCTATGGCGACGATGTCGAATATCATGGTCGGGTGGTCGGCTTTTCGGGTGGCACCGGATCGGCCTTTGCGCTGATCCCCGCACAGAATGCGACGGGCAACTGGATCAAGGTCGTGCAGCGCCTGCCGGTTCGTGTCGCGCTCGACCCGCGGGAGTTGGCGGCGCACCCGTTGCGCGTCGGGCTGTCGATGACCGTCGAGGTGGATGTTTCGGGGAACTGACCTTCCCAACGGCTTGCAGTACCCCCGCGAAGGCGTGGGGCCAGAGTCCGACAGGATAATGGTTCTTGTCTGGCCCGGGACCCCCGCCTGCGCGGGGGGACAGGGACAGGCATTTCGTGGGAAACACTCCACAAAGGAGCAGTCGGCATGACCGGCGAGGACGATTTCAAACCCTTTACCGGTACGAAGCTGCTGCTTGCCGGGCTGGTGCTGGCGCTGACCAACTTCATGGTGGTGCTGGATACCACCATCGCCAATGTGTCGGTGGGGCATATCGCGGGATCGCTGGGCATATCGACCAGCCAGGGGACGTGGATCATCACGTCCTATGCGGTCGCGGAGGCGATCTGCGTGCCGCTGACCGGGTGGCTGGCCGGGCGGTTCGGAACGGTCCGGACCTTCGTGTTCGGCATGATCGGCTTCGGCATCTTCTCGATCCTGTGCGGCTTGTCGACGACGCTGGGCATGATCGTCGTCGCGCGGATCGGGCAGGGGTTGTGCGGCGGGCCGCTGATGCCGCTCACGCAGACGATGCTGCTGCGCATCTTTCCGAAGGAAAAGCATGGCCAGGCGATGGGGATGTGGGCGATGACCACGGTCACCGCGCCGATCCTCGGGCCGATCCTGGGCGGGACCATTTCCGACAGTTGGTCGTGGCACTGGATCTTCTTCATCAACATTCCGGTCGCGATCTTCTGCGTGTTTGGTGCGCTGCGCCTGCTGAAGCCCGCCGAGACGAAGCGCGAGAAGCTGAAGGTCGACAAGATCGGCCTCGCCCTGCTGATCCTCTGGATCGGCGCGTTGCAGATCATGCTGGACATCGGCCGCGAACATGACTGGTTCGAGGATCCGACGATTGTCATCCTCGCGCTGGTCGCGGCGATCGGTGCGGCGGTGTTCGTTGTGTGGGAACTGACCGAGCGGCAACCGATCGTCGATCTGCGGGTGTTCCGCCATCGTGGGTTCACGGTGGCGGTCGCCGCATTGTCGTTCGCGTTCGGTACCTTCTTCGCTTCGGTGGTGCTGATCCCGCAATGGCTGCAGGCCAGCCTCGGCTACACATCCACCTATGCCGGCTATGCCACCGCCTTCAACGGGATGGGCGCGGTCATCATGTCGCCGTTCGTCGCGAAGATGCTGAAGAAGCACGACCCGCGCGCACTGGTCTGTTTCGGCATCCTGTGGATCGCGGCGGTCAATCTGCTCAGGGTCCAGTGGACGACGGGCGCCGATTTCTGGACGCTGGCCTTTCCCCAGATCGTGCAGGGGTTCGGGATGCCGTTCTTCTTCATTCCGCTGACCACCATTGCATTGGGCGCGGTCGACCCGAAGGAAACGGCATCGGCGGCCGGCGTCATGAGCTTCCTGCGCACCATGGCCGGGGCGATCGGGACGTCGGTGTCGATGACGCTCTACGGCGACAACATGACGGTGGCGCGCAGCGAGATGGTATCGCGGCTGAATGCCGATCCGACCGCGCAGGACCTGCAGGCGCAGGGATTTTCGACGGAGCAGGCACGCGGCGCGATCGAACGGATCGTGACGCAGGAGAGCAGCACGCTGGCGATCAACCACATGTTCCTGCTGTCGGCGATCATCTTTGCCGGCGCGGCGCTCATCATCTGGCTGGCCCCGCGCCCGAAACGCGCGCCGGCGCCGGGGGCGGCGCACTGACGCCGATCGACGCTATCCCAACGCGATCCGGGCGCCGAGTGCACCCAGTAGCGCCAGCGGCATCGCCACCGCCCCGACCTTCAGGAAGCGCCAGAAGCCGACATCCTCTCCCTCGCGCCGGATCGCCTGCAGCCAGAGGATCGTCGCGAGGCTGCCGGTGATCGACAGGTTGGGGCCGAGGTCGACCCCGATGAGCAGCGCATCGACCACCAGGCGCGGCGGCTGCGCCTGTGCGACCGCTGTACTGGCGATCAGCCCGGCGGGCAGGTTGTTCATCAGGTTGGATGCAAATGCCAGGATGGTGCCCGACATGGCCGCCGCCCGCACCGGATCGGCCGACGCGGCACGCAAGGCGGTGGCAACCTGTCCGATCACCCCGGTCAGGTCCAGCGCCTCGACCAGCACGAACAGGCCGGCGACCAGCGGCAGGACGCTCCACGACACGTCACGCATCAACGTGACGGGCGACGACCGCGCGATGGCACAGACCGCCAGCGTCGTGAGGATGCCGGCGATCGCGGTCGGCAAGCCGAGTTCGACGTCGAGGGCGGATACCACCAGCAGCACCGCCGCCGTGGCGACGATCCCGACGAACGCCGCCTTGCCCCCCGTCGTCAGCGGCGTCCGCTCTACGGTGCTGATGCACGCGCCGGCCAGTCGATCCCGCTCCAGCCAGCGCAGCACCAGGAAGGTTATCCCGATCGCTGCGATCGAGGGCAGGGCGAACGACCCGAACCATTGCCCCAGCGGCGGCATCTTGCCCCCGTACAGCACGAGGTTGGCGGGATTGGAGATCGGCAGGACGAAGCTGGCCGCATTGGCGATCAGCGCGCAGGCGAAGAGCATGGGCAGGGGATCGGCCTTCGCCTTCTTCGCAGCGGCATAGACCGCCGGGGTCAGCACGACGGCGGTCGCATCGTTCGACAGGAAGGTCGTGGTGACAATGCCGGTTACATAGACCAGGGCGAACAGTCGGAGGGTCGATCCGCACGCGTGAATGGCGGCGGTCGCCGCTACCCAGTCGAACAAGCCTTCGGCGCGAGCGACCTCGCTCAGCAACATCATGCCGATGAGGAACAGATAGACATCGCTCCCCTTCGCCACAGCGCCCATCGCCGCCGATAGCGGCATCAGGCCCAGCACGAGCAACAGCCCCGCGCCGGCCAGCGCCCAGACCGCCTCGGGCCAGCGGAAGGGGCGCGCGATCACCGCCGCCGTCGCCGCGGCACAGATACCCCAGGTTGCTCCGGTCGCTAGGATCACCAGTGTCGTCCATTCCTGTTAGAGCCGAGCGGCGTAGCCGAAATGCCGTGTCCGTACCATGCGGCGATTTGGCGGATTTTGCGGCGCGAAATATCGGCGAGGTCCGGCAGACGGCTGGCGTGCCGTGCCGGGGATACGGTTACCATCGCCGGCGCGCGTGTCCGGCTACGCGCAGGGATTGGGTGCCCGCCTTGGCCGGTTCGCCGGAGGGTGACGCTAACCGGTCATGGGCGTAAGGGCTGTCCATGGCACCTCTATTCGAACGGTTCGGGGCGACGCGACGCTGGACCCCGTCACGCTTTCGGGCGCTGCTGCGGACCAGTGGGCCGCGGTCGGTCCAGTTTCGCACGCGTAGCGCGATTCTGGCCGGCGCAATCGTGGTCGGCATCGTGGCAACGTTGTTTGCCGAAGCCTCGGACTGGGCAGGCGAACTTTTCAGTCGCTACGCCCATGGCGCAGGCTGGTGGCCGCTGCTGACGACTCCACTGACCTTCATGCTTCTGGTGTGGCTGACCCGTCGATACGCGCCGCTCGCGCGGGGGTCAGGGATTCCGCAGGTGATCGCGGCGCAGGCCGATCCGAACGCGGCGACGGGAACGTTGATCTCCATCCGCACGGTTGCGGCGAAGGCCGCCCTGACGGTCGCGGCCGTCCTGGGCGGGGCATCGGTCGGACGCGAGGGGCCGACGGTGCAGCTTGCCGCCGCCATCATGGGGGCCACCCACCGGATCATGCGCGTGCCGTTGCGCGGCGGCGTGCTGATCGCGGGCGGGGCGGCCGGCGTCGCGGCGGCGTTCAACACGCCGCTCGCCGGACTGTTGTTCGCCATCGAGGAACTCGCCTCCGCCTATGAGCAGCGGGTAACGCTGCTGGTGCTGGCGGCAATCGTCATCGCCGGCATGGTCGCGCAGTCGGTGCAGGGCGACTATATCTATTTCGGAGCGATCGGCGCGCACATGCCGCTGTCGTCCGCCTTGTTCGTCGTGCCCGTCGCAGGCGTCTTGGGCGGGATGTCGGGCGGCCTGTTCTCCCGCCTGTTGCTGGCAATGGCGACCAGGCACAACCGGGTGACGGATTGGGCGCGGTCAAGGCCGGTGTGGTTTGCCGGCCTCTGCGGTGGCATCGTCGCGGTGCTGGGCGTTTCGACTGGCCTGACCTGGGGAACAGGGTATTCGGCAGCGAGGGCGATGATCGTCGGGGTCGACGCGCCCTTGTGGTTCGGCCCGGCAAAGCTGATCGCGACCGCCGCGACCGCGATTGCGGGGTTGCCCGGCGGCATCTTTGCGCCGTCGCTGGCGGTCGGGGCGGGGGTCGGCAATCTGCTGCGCGAGATATTCCCGGCGGAGCCTGCCAGCGCGGTCGTCATCCTCGGCATGGTCGCCTATTTCGCAGGCGTCGTGCGCGCGCCGCTGACCGCGGTCATCATCCTGTCCGAAACGACGGCAAGCCGCGGACTCATGCTGCCGATGTTCGCGACCGCCTTCATCGCCGACTTCGCCAGCCAGTGGATCTGCCGCGACAAGCTGTACCATGGCCTTGCGCAGACGTTCGGCAACGCGGGCGGGCGCACGGCGACGTAAGGGGCGGAGCGTCCGGATCGAGAAGTCCCGATCAGCGGGCCGTCACGCCCGGTCGCCCGTCGCCATTCCGTAGCGTGCTTGTCCGCACGAAGGCGGCGACATCGTCGAGGACCGGCGCACGGCCGCGAAACGGTCGGGCGAGTGCCAGCAGGATGCCGACATGGCCTAACCCGGGATAGGCGCGCTGCTCCGCGACAACGCCGCCCGCCCGCAGCCTGGCGGCGAGCGCTTGGCTATTCCTCGGCTGCACTACGCTATCCTTCTGCCCGTACAGTAGCAGCGCGGGGGGATCGCCGGCCCCCGCCCATGTCACCGGCTGCGTGTCCGCCGGATCGGGCGCGTTGCCGAAGGCGGCACGGCTGGCCTCCACGTCGAACGGGGCGAAGTCATAAGGGCCGGCTAGGCCGATCAGTCCTTTGACGGCTGCGCGTGTCGGTCCCAGCCAACGCGGATCGACTGCCAGCATCGCCGCGATATAGGCACCCGCCGAATGGCCCACCACCACGATGGACCGGCCGTCCCCGCAATATCGCGTGGCATTCGCGGTCGCCCATCGTACGGCCGCCGCGCCGTCCTCGACGAACGTCGGATAGCGGACATTGGGCACCAGTCGGTAATCGGGGACGATCGTTACGAAGCCCTGCGCGGCAAGCGCGCGGCCGACAAAGGCATAGCCTGCGCGCGTCCCGCTATTCCAGCTGCCGCCATAGAAGAACACCACCACCGGTCGTCGTTCGTCGCACCCAACGCCCGGGGCGTAGACGTCGAGCTGCTGGCGCGCATCAGGGCCATATGCGATGCCGCTGGCGACCAGGGCGCCGCCCCGATCCTTCGGCACCAGCCGGTCGAACGTGGCGAGCGGGGAACAGGCCGCCGCGAGCGAACCGAGCAGTGCGGCAAGGCCGAGGCGTAGGGCATTTCGCATCGATTCGATCCTTGGGTCTATGCCGGCCGTCCGGCGCGTCCTGCGACACTATCAAACGCCCCCTTTGCAACGCATAGCGATGCAATGACAGTTCCCGTCCTCTACAGCTTTCGTCGTTGTCCCTATGCGATGCGGGCGCGCCTGGCGTTGGCCGTAAGCGGCGAGCGCTACGAACTTCGTGAGGTTCGCCTCTCCGACAAGCCTAAGGAGATGCTCGCGCTTTCGCCGAAGGGCACCGTGCCGGTTCTGCGCACCGCCGATGGCCGGGTGATCGACGAAAGCCTGTCGATCATGCATTGGGCATTGGCGCGGCGCGATCCGCAAGACTGGCTGGTGCGCGACGATCCGGCGTTGATTGCCACCAACGACGGCAGCTTCAAGCATCATCTCGACCGTTACAAATATTCCGATCGCCACGGTTCCGATCCGATGGAGCATCGCGGTCTGGGCCTCTTGTTCCTCCAGGAACTGGAGGCACGAATAGCGATCGCCGGCCAGATTTGCGGCGCGAGGACCGGCCTGACCGATGCGGCGATCCTGCCGTTCGTCCGGCAATTCGCGGCTGTCGATCGCGACTGGTTCGACCGACAGCCGCTGCCCGGACTGCAACGGTGGCTGGCGGAACATCTGGTGTCCAGCCTGTTTGCGCGCATCATGCAACGGGTCGCCCCGTGGCACCCGGACGGACCGTCGGTCGTTGCGCAGGATGACCACGCCTCGCACCCCCGCGATGGCGAGCGCCGCGAACGAGTGAATGGGACGGAATGACGATGGATAGCGGGGATCTCCAGCACCTGCGCCGTTGCATCGACCTTGCCGCGCAGGCAGTCGCTGCTGGCGACGAACCGTTCGGTTCCGTCCTGGTATCGGCGACCGGCGCAGTCCTGTACGAAGACCGTAACCGTATCGGCAGCGGGGATCCGACGCTGCATCCCGAATTCGCGATCGTTGGCTGGGCCATCGCACATTTGTCGCCCGCCGAACGGCGAGACACGACAGTCTACACCTCTGGCGAACATTGCGCGATGTGTGCGGCTGCACATGGTCTCGCCGGAATGGGGCGGATCGTCTATGCAACCTCGACCTCGCAACTCGTCGAATGGCGAACGGAACTTGGCCGCCCGGCACAG
>CAJYRU010000232.1 GCA_913777295.1 uncultured Sphingomonas sp.
CGGTGCGGATGCCGATCGTCAGCGGGATACGGCCGAGGAACGGGATGCCCAGCGCCTGCGCCTTGGCCTCCGCCCCGCCCGTGCCGAACGGATCGGACAGCCCGCCGCAATGCGGGCAGCAATAGCCGGCCATATTCTCGATCAGCCCGATGATCGGCACCCCGGCCTTGACGAACAGGTCGATCGCGCGGGTGGCGTCGATCAGCGCCAGGTCCTGCGGCGTCGACACGATCACCGCGCCCGCCGGCTTGTGCTTCTGGATCATGGTCAGCTGCACGTCGCCGGTGCCCGGTGGCATGTCGACGACCAGCGTATCGACCATTTGCCAATGCGCATCGACGAGCTGGGTCAGCGCACCCGCCGCCATCGGACCGCGCCACGCGATCGCCTGCCCCCCCGGCACCAGCTGCCCCATCGACAGCAACGGTACGCCGTGCGGGGTGGCGACGGGCACCAGCTTCTTGTCATGCGCCTCGGCCTTGATCCCTTCGACACCCAGCAGGCGCGGTTGCGACGGGCCATAGATGTCGGCGTCGATCATCCCGACCTTGCGACCCGCACGCGCCAGCGCGATGGCGAGATTGGCGGAGAGCGTCGATTTGCCCACGCCCCCCTTGCCGCTGGCGACCGCGACGATGCGCTGCTGCACCCGCTCGCTGGTCTGCGCCACCCGTACGCTGGCAATGCCGGGGGCGGTCGTGGCGGCGGCCTTCACATCGGCCTCCAGCGCGTCGCGCGCCGCCGGAGGCAGGCCGGTCACGTCGAGGATGATGCTGGCCGAATCGCCGGTAACGCGGACCGTGGCGCGTCCGGCCGCGATGGGACCAAGCAGCGCATCGAGCGCGGCGGCGGGGTTCGAAGCGGAAGCCATGGCCGCGATGTAGCGTCCGAACGGCGCGTTACCACTGTAAAACGCAGGGAGGCCCCCTATAAAGGATGGATGCGATGGATCATGGGGCGGCGCGCACGCGCGCAAGGTGCTGCGGAATGAGCGACAAGGGCCCATGGGGCAATGGTGGCGATTCCGGGAACGGGTCGGGTGGCGGCGGTGGCGACGACGGCCCGCGCAACCCGTGGTCGATGCCCCCGGCGGGCAAGCGCGGCAAGGTCGGCGGATCGACCTCGCTCGACGATTTCCTGAAGCGCGCCCGCACCGGCGGGCCGGGTGGCGGCCCCTCGCTGCCGGCCAATGCCGGCCGGCTGTGGCTGGCGGCGGTCGCGGCGCTGATCCTGGTGTGGATCGCCTTCACCAGCTTCCATTCGATCGGGCCGCAGGAACGCGGCGTCGTGACGATGTTCGGCAAATACACCGGCACGCTCAACCCCGGCATCCAGTTCACGCTGCCCGCCCCGATCATGCGGGTGCAGGTGGAGGATGTGCAGAACACCCGGACCGAGAGCTTCCCGGCAGGCGGCAACCAGGCGAACCTGATGCTGACCGGCGACCAGAATATCGTCGACCTCGCCTACTCGGTGCGGTGGAACATCAAGTCGCCGGAAGATTACGTGTTCGAGATCAAGAATCCGCAGGAAACCGTGCGCGCGGTCGCGGAAAGCGCGATGCGCGCGGCGGTGGCGAGCAAGAACCTGACCCAGGCGATCGGTTCCGGCCGCGGCGAGATCGAGGCCGATGTGCAGACCCGGATGCAGACGCTGCTCGACGAATATCAGTCGGGCGTGCGCGTGCTGGGCGTAAGCATCCAGAAGGCGGCGGCCCCGACCGAAGTTGACGACGCGTTCAAGGCGGTGACCGCAGCGCAGCAGGAGGCGCAGTCGAACCTCAACCGCTCGCGCGCCTATGCGCAGCAGGTGATCGCCCGTGCGCAGGGTGATGCGACCGAATTCGACAAAATCTACGAACAATATCGCATGGCCCCCGACGTGACCCGCCGGCGGCTCTATTACGAGACCATGGAGCAGGTGTTGAACCGCGCCGACAAGACGATCGTGCAGCCCGGCGTCCAGGCTTATCTGCCCCTGCCCGAGGTGCGTCGTCAGCAACAGGCGACGCCCGAGCCGGAGGCGCCGGCCCCCGCGCCGCAGACCCAGCCCACCCAAGCGACGGGAGCAGCCCGATGAACCGCGCGCTGCGTAACCCGATGGGCGTCGGGATCGCCCTGCTGGTCCTCGTCATCCTGTTGTTCAGCACGATCGTAATTGTGCCTGAGACGCGGCAGGCGGTGATCCTGCGCTTCCAGCAGCCGGTCGGCATCCTCAACCCGTACCGCGCCGAACAGCCGTTCGGCCGCACGGGGGCGGGTCTGGTCGCGAAGATCCCGTTCTTCGACCGCGTGGTATGGATCGACAAGCGGGTGCTGGACATCGAACTGAACAACCAGCCGGTACTGTCGACCGACCAGCTGCGGCTGGAGGTCGATGCCTTTGCCCGGTTCCGCATCGTCGATCCGTTGCAGGCGGTGATCTCCACCGGATCGACTGCCAATACCGAGGAACGGGTCGCCAACCAGCTCGAACCGCTGTTGTCGTCGGCCCTGCGGGCCGAACTCGGCCGCCGTACCTTCGCGTCGCTGCTGACGCCCGAACGCGGCGCGGTGATGGACAATATCCAGAACGCGCTGCAGCGCACCGCGCGGCAATATGGTGCGGAAATCGTCGACGTGCGGATTAAGCACGCCGACCTGCCCGACGGCAGCCCGCTGCAATCGGCGCTGGCGCGGATGCGCTCCGCTCGCGAACAGGAAGCGGCGACGATCCAGGCGCAGGGACAGCGCGACGCGCAGGTCGTGCGCGCCAATGCCGAAGCGGAAGCGGCGCGCATCTATGCCGCGAGCTTTGGCAAGGACGCCGATTTCTACGCCTTCTGGCGAGCAATGCAGTCGTATCGCACGACCTTTGCCGGTGCGCCGGGGCAGAGCGGATCGACTTCGATCATCCTGTCGCCGGACAACGGCTATCTCCGCGAATTCGGTGGCCGGGAACGCTGAGGCGCGCCCGGACATTCAAACCGCGTTCAGCAACGTAGTGGCAGGTTCGCACCCGAAGGGGTTGTGAGCCAAATTCGAGAGGACCATCCAACCGTGCGTTACGCCTACGCCATTACTTCCGCACTTCTGCTGGGCGGTGCTGCCGCCACCCTGACCCTCAACCCGTCGGATGCGCAGACCGCCCAGAACGAGCCCGGCGCGATCAACGCGATGTCGGCCCCGCGGGCGGGCGCGCCGATGAGCTTTGCCGACATGGTCGCGCGCCTGTCGCCGGCGGTCGTCAACATTTCGACCACGCAGCGCATCACCGTGCAGCAGCAGGCGAACCCGTTCTCGGGCACGCCGTTCGAACAGTTTTTCGGCGGGCGCGGCGGCGGCGGGGCGGCACCCCGGACGCAGGAGGCGCAGTCGCTCGGATCGGGCTTCCTGATCTCCAGCGATGGTTACATCGTCACCAACAACCACGTCGTCTCGGCCGGCGCGGAGGGCGCCACGGTCGAATCGATCACCGTGACGCTGGCCGATCAGAAGGAATATAAGGCGAAGCTGGTCGGCCGCGACGAACTGTCCGACCTTGCCGTTCTCAAGATCGAGGGCGCGACCTTCCCGTTCGTCCGCTTCGGCGATTCGCGCCAGGCGCGGGTCGGCGACTGGGTGCTGACCATCGGCAACCCGCTCGGCCAGTCGGGCACGGTCACCGCCGGCATCATCTCGGCACTGAACCGCGTGGGTCAGGGGCCATATGATCGCTTCATCCAGACCGACGCCGCGATCAACCGCGGCAATTCGGGCGGCCCGATGTTCGACATGCAGGGCAATGTCATCGGCATCAATTCGCAGATTCTGTCGCCGACCGGCGGCAGCATCGGCATCGGTTTCGCAATCCCCGCCGAACAGGCCAAGCCGATCGTCGACAAGCTGATGAAGGGCCAGTCGGT
>CAJYRU010000233.1 GCA_913777295.1 uncultured Sphingomonas sp.
GGACTTAGGTGCGGTCCATTCCGTGACGCATTCACGACGCCGGCTATCGGCGCGCGTGAGGGCATGGCTGGACTTCCTTGCTTGCCGGATCCCGAATATCGCCAACGACTGGTGAAAAAGGGTAACCTAGTCGGCAAGACCAGGCCAGCGCGACTGCGGTTAGGCTCCATCTCGGAAGCGAGGTCCCCTCACCAAAGAAAACAGTCGACCTGACCCACCGTATCGATGACCCATAAGTGGTCACGCAGGCACCCTCTCGTTTTCCCAACTTCCGCCATTCATTAAGCTAGGGAAGGTACGCAGGTGAGGCCAATCCGACCCTTTTTGAGATCAGCTTGCGCCATTCTCCGCAGCCAATACGCGTGCGGCCTGACGCACTCGGCACCATGTCTCATATTCGCCGATGGCGTCGGCTAGCGCCCGGTGAGCAGGTTGGGTGCTTTTTGCTGCATTAGCGATCGAGACAAGGGTGTGAACCTCAACGTCCAGTCGGGCGGCTGAGATCACGTTCTGGAGGATTTCTATGGCCGTCGAGCGTAGCGCCTCGTCCGTATCGCGGAGCCGTAGCGCATGGCGGGGTAGCCCGGCACCGCGCAACAAGACGCTTAGCCACTTGCCATCCCAAGACGGTGCGCTGGCGAAGAGATCATGATCGCTAAGTGCCTCGATCATGCGTGTTGCGACAACGTCGTGCGGCTGACCTTCACTGGTAAGTGTCGCACGGCTGATGCCATGGATTGCCTCTGCCTGTGGGTTCCAGTCGACCCATTCAGGGGCGGGCTTGATCAAATGGCTTTCCGTCCGCCCGTCCTGGAACACCCATGCCACCTCCACCGGATAGCTCTGATCGGACAGTGACGACGCCTCGAAATCCAAAAAGGCCTTCATACCGTTGATCTGGCTCAGACCACGGCGTCCGCCAAGCGACAATCGCATGACCTGGTCGACCGGATGGGATATGTGAAGAACCTGGCCTGCTCTCAGTGCCCCACCATCGACCTCTCCGCATGACATCACCTGTCGCATAGCCGGCAGATTCGGCTGGCCTCCGCCAAGCCCTGTGACACCTGCCAAAGGCCAAGTTGCACGTCTGACAAACAAAAGGCCGCCCCGTTACGGAGCGGCCTTTCCATTGTCGACCGAGGTCGGCAATCGCTCAGATCCGGCCATGCTCCAATGAAGCAGCCATGATCGTTTTCGTTGCCGTAATCGGCATCTGACAATGAGACATCCGATCACCTCCTTTCCGTTGTTGACGATGGTCCCAAGATGGGTTTGCGGGCTTAATTTTCAATGCCTTATGCCTTGGCTTCGGCGCGGCGCCAGGACCGGGGCATGCATCCTACCGTAGAGTTTGAACGTTTATGACGGGCAGCCAAAAGGATTTCCATGATGCTAGCAAGTCTCGGCCAAGCCATAATCGCTTCTGCCGTACTTTCAGGTGCAGTGACGGCATGCCTAGCCCTTTGGTCACGCCAAACGATGTAGAACGCTGCGAGCGTTTCCAGTTGACCCAATATCGGCCACTCCGACGAAGGGTGACGGTTCCCGGAAGCGGACGCTCGTTAATTGCAGCCTGGCCGCTGTTTGCTCAGCTCACGTCACATCATCGATCCGCATTTGTCAGCCCTTCGATGACGATCGCCGTCCCGTCCGGAGACCAGGGAGAAACCTTGTGCATGATCTTTTCGAAAAGATTGGAAGCGAGATGATCGGCGAGCCATGGCTTCAGCCGTGGCAGGAACAAGTCGTCGAACCACGCTCGATCGACCCCGGCGAACTGCCTTACAAAAGGCATGATGGCTGCATCCGTCAGACCCGCCTTGGTGCCGCCGAGTTGACCGCCAACCCCGATCCGCATCTCCAGATCTTGTAGAAACTCGAAGCCGAGATCACGATGCCGGGTTGGGTCCGAGCCATAGCGATCAGGATATTTGTATCGGTCGAGGTGGTGCTTGAACACTTCGTCATTGGCTGCAATCAGCGCGGGATCGTCACGAGCGAGCCAATCTTCCGGGTCCCGGATACGCAGCGCCCAACGCATGATCGCGAGGCTTTCGTCGAGCACGACACCTTCCGCCGTGACAAGCACTGGCACGGTGCCCTTGGGCGACGCCGCGAGCAGTTCCGCAGGCTTGTCGGAAAGCCTGACCTCCCGAAGCTCATGGCGCACGCCACCAATGCCCAGTGCCAATCGCGCCCTCATCGCGAAGGGACAACGACGAAAGCTGTATAGGGTATGGGCGGCCATCATCCTGGCATACTGCCCATTCCTTGCCACAGAAATCCCCTCGACCGGGGAACGCTGAACGGCGCGCTCCGGATAGGTGGATTGCCGTAGCCGGGGGGTAATGGAATGATGCGAAGATGCGGATATCAAAGTCAGTCGTCCTCGCCCTGCTCCTGGCGGGGCCCGCGAACGCCCAGATCGTCGCCCAGCCTTCGGCTGGCACCTACCCACGCGCGGTGGCGGCCGGCTACAAGGCCGCACTCTATTGCTCGGGCCTCTTCAACGCCGGTCGGACCCCGGCGCAGATCGATACCGACGAACTGACCGGCATCTATCCCGAATATGACAAGATCGTGCCGACGCTCACCGCGCAGATCGACCCCGCGCGTGGGTCCGTCGCCGTCGCCTTCGACCCCGCGCTGCCACCGCGATACGCGGTCTGGCGCGACGGCCGTGGTTGCGTGACGCTGCCGATCGGCAGCAAGGCGCCTGCGGGCAAGGCGTCGGCCGCACCACCACCGATCTCGGGGGCGGATCCCCGCCCATGGCCGCAGGGCGATGCCGGCATCGCGGCGTGCCCCTCCGCGCCGCTGACCGGAGCCGTCGGCAAAGCCTTCGCCGGTGGCTATGGCACCGGCGCGAAGACGGTGGGCGTGATCGTCGTGAAGGACGGCAAAATCGTTGCCGAACGCTATGGCAGCGGCTTTGGGCCGTACGTTTCGAACAGGACCTGGTCGGTAGGCAAGTCGATCGCCGGAACGCTGATAGGCCTTGTCGATGCCGGGGCGCTCCAAGGGCCAGCCGTCGTGCCGCAGTGGAGCGCCGGTGACCCGCGACAATCGATCACGCTCGACAACCTCCTGCGTATGGCGTCAGGCCTCCACAGCGACACTGCCGGCAACCGAACCGACGCGATCTATTTCGGCGGCACGGCCGTAGACGAGCAGACGGTGTCCTGGCCTCTGGAAGCCCAGCCCGGCACGCGCTTTCGCTATGCGAACAATGACATCCTTCTCGCCGTCTATGCCACACGGCAGCGGATTGGCGAGGACAGGTATCGCATGTGGCCGAACAAGTTGTTCGACACGCTTGGCATGGCGCACACGGTCGCGGAGACGGATTGGCACGGCAACTACGTCCTCTCCAGCCAGGTGTGGTCGACCGCCCGCGACCTCGCGCGGCTTGGACTGTTCTGGTCCCAGGACGGCGTCTGGGCGGGCAAGCGCCTGCTGCCGGCGGGCTGGTTAAGCACCATGACGACGCCGAGCGGCCCCCAGCCGCCGAGCGGCCCCGGTTATGGCGCGACGATGTGGTTGTTCGGCCCCCGACAGGGTCTGCCGGTGGGCAGTTTTGCCGCACAGGGGAACCGCGGGCAATATGTGATGGTTATCCCTGCGCAACGTCTGGTGATCGTGAGACGCGGCGAGGATCCTGGCGCAGCCCGTTTCGACATCGCACGCTTTGCCGCCGATGTCGCCGCAGCGCTGCCCTAGCGCCACGCGCCCCTCGCCTGGCGTGCTACCGCTTCGTGAACACCACTTGCGCAGCGTCTCCTCAATAGGCCAGCGCACAGCCGTCGGCGCGCATCTCGCTCGCCGCGGCATAGACGCGGGTCGCGCCGTCCATGCGATGCTCCACGCATTCGTAGCGGCCGAAGCCGCCATCGGGCTCGCCGATCGTCCAGCCGATCTCCGCAAGCCGCTGCCGCGTCGCCGCGGGCACGCCCGTCTCCAGGCGCAGCAAGCCACATGGGCCAAGCCCAGCGGCATCCTCCCCCATCGACTGCGACGATCCCTCATGGTGCCAACGCGGCGCATCACCCGCCGACTGGATTTCGAGGCCATAGTCGACACGGTTGACGATGATCTGCGTCTGCCCCTGCGGCTGCATATCGCCGCCCATCACGCCCAAGCTCATCCACGGATCGCCGCCGCGCGTGGCGAAGCCGGGAATGATCGTCTGGAACGGTCGCTTGCCGGGCGCATAGATATTGGGATGGCCGTCCTTCAGGCTGAACAGCTGCCCACGATCCTGGAACATGAAGCCCAATCCGTCGGCAACCAGTCCAGACCCCATGCCACGGAAGTTCGACTGGATCATCGATACCATCATGCCGTCCTTGTCGGCACAGCTGAAATAGGTCGTGTCGCCATGGCTGGGCGCCTGCCCCGGATACACGGGATCGAGGATACGCCCTGGCCGGATCAGTTTCGCCCGCGCCTGCGCATATTCCTTTGAGATCAGCCATTCGACCGGCACCTGGCTGAAATGTGGGTCCGCGTAGAACCGCGCCCGGTCCTCATAGGCGAGCCGCTTCGCCTCCGCCTGGAGATGGATCGACAATGGCGACTGGAAGCCCGCATCGCCCAGGTCGAAATTCTCGAGGATGTTGAGCATCTGGAGCGTAGCGATGCCCTGGGTGTTCGCGCCCAGCGCATAGACGTCCACCCCCCGATAGCTCGTCTGGTGCGGTTCGACCCATTCCGAGCGGTGCGCGGCAAGATCCTCGAATCGCAGCCAACCGCCGATCCGCTTGAAGTAACGGTCGACGACGCGCGCGATGTCGCCGGCATAGAAGGCGTCCCGCCCGCCCTTCGCGATGGCGCGATAGGTGCGCGCGAGGTCGGGATTGCGGAACACCTGGCCCGCCGCCGGTCCCCTGCCGTCGGCCAGGCCATAGGTGCGCAGCGCGTTCGCCGTCTCTTCGATGCCGTTGCCCGGCCGGCGGAACGCGGCCATGCTGCGTCGGATGTAATAAGCGATGATGTCGGGCACGGGCACTCCCGCCTCGGCATGGGCGATCGCCGGTTCGAACAGTTGCGCCCACGGCAGCCGGCCATAGCGTTGGTGCATCGTCCACCATGCATCGACCGCCCCCGGTACCGACACGGTCACAGCGCCCAGCGGCGGCAGCGCACCGCCCCGTGCCCGCGCCCGTACCGTCTCCAGGCTGAGGCCCCGCGGCGACGCACCCGATCCCGCCAGTCCGACGACCTTGCGCTGCTTCGGATCCCAGATCATCGCATAGGCATCGCCGCCAATGCCGCTGGAGGTCGGCTCCAGGAACCCCAGACAGGCATTGATCGCGATGGCGGCATCCACCGCCGACCCGCCTTGCCGCAGGATGTCGATACCGGCCTGGGTCGCCAGTGGATGGGCCGTACCCGCAGCGCCGTTGAGGCCATATGCCGCCGTGCGGGACGCGAAGCTCGCCCCGACTGGCCGATCGCCCGCGGTGACGTCGGGGCGTAAAAAGCGATCGGCACCCACCTCCCAGCGTTTCGGGAGCGACGGAATCTCCGGCTGAGGCGCGCCGCCCTGCCCTGGACCTGGCGCGCCCTGCCCACTGGATACGCGCGTGCTATCCTGCTGTGGTTCCGCGATAACCGAACCGGGCAAAAGCGCCGCCCCCGGCACGGCGGCAAGAAAAGTTCGACGACGCATAACGGCTTCTCCCCGGTTTTGGTGCACATCCTCACCAAGGTGTCGAAGAAGTACAAGGCGTATCACGCGCTTCCGGCCTGCCGTTCATTCAGCCATGCCGGCTTTCCCCATTCGCGCTTGATCGTCGCCCGCCAGCTGAAAATGGCATTCGAATGGAGCCGAAACTGGTAGGCCTCTATCCTGCGACAAGCGCATTCAGCATGCCGGTAACCCGTCCTCGCAAAGCTGGCTCACGCGTGATTTCGAGCATCGCTGTAAGGCTGGCGCGGGCGGCGGTTACGTCATTGTCGATGAGTTCCAGTCGGGCGCGTTCCCACCAGGGATGGGGATAGTTTGGCGCGATCGATGTCATCCGGCTGTAAAGCACCAAAGCCCGCCGACCTTTACCGGCTTTCTCCGCGCGGGTTGCCTGGTTGAGTAGCAGGCGAACAAGGATCGCCCGGTTCTCCATGGCCGCTACGTGCCGCACTGCGGCCGAGGCGCCGCCTTTTGCCGAGGCCAGTAACCTAGTGATCTGTTCGACACCAACGAGCGCGCCTCCGCGGAATGGATCGATGATGACAGGGTTGGCCTCATGCCCGAGCATGACGAGCACATGCCCAGGAACGTTCAGTATCTCAGCGGCCCAGCCGATGCGTCGAGCCGCGGCCACGTACAGGATCGACAGGCTGATCGGCAGACCGCGTAGACGGTCGATAACGCGGATCAGGTCGGCATTGTCAGGATCGTCGTACGTCTCCGCGTCACCTGAAAAGCCGAACTCCTCGGCAAGCACCTGTGCGAGGCGGGTAGCACGCTCCGAAGCATCGACAACACCGGCACCTACCCCGTCGAGCCGCGATGCAATGTCAGAAAGCACGTCCTCATATAGGCCAATGTCGATCTTGTCGTGATCGAGTAGCGCCAGCGCGAGCGCGGCTTCGTCCAGGACGATGTCGTCATCGTCTACCAGACCCAGGTCTGCGAGATTATCCATACATTCGAAGATGGTGTTCGCTTTAGTTTGCGCAAAGGGGGCAGGCTTCCAGCTGCTATCGGTCAGCCACACGGGACACCGACCCAAAATCGGTCATTGGGTGTGCGTCACCAGATTCTCGCATTCTGCCATTCGTTCATATCGAAAACAGCGCATCATCCACCATCTCGATCCACGAATGAAGGTCCGGCATTGGGTGGAAAGCCGACGTTGGCGACAATCTGAAAAGGCGACCCGCGCACCGTTCGCCGAATGTGGATTACAAAGCAAACAGGCTCTTTACCCACCGCCACCACGGAGCCCTAGCAGCCACATGTGGAGGTCTGCCGCCTAGGCGTGCTGCGGGCTGATCGGCGAAGACGACGTTAAGCATCCCCTTCGTCAACCCATCAGGAATCGGGATTATCGCCGAACCAGAATCCTGAAGCACACCATCGATGAATACGGCTACCGTGGGTCCAGCAGCCCAGATGATAAGATTGTCTGGACCGAATTCTATTTCTCCTACTCCGCGATCCTCAGCACCACCTGGCGTTTTCAAGGTTACTGTAGATCGGGCCGGCACCTCGAACTCGTCGCACCACGGCTCAAGCCAGACGAGAAGGGTATCCGGCCCCGGATTGCATAGACTCCATTCTTGGTCAGTACCCATCATCACCGGCAGCTTCCCAAACGGCGCGGATGTCCGCAAGTGGGCGGTAGCGAAATGTCTGCTCAGGGTGGAAAGCGGAAGTTCGCCCGGCCGTGCTCCATGACGCCGGCGGCCGGCGGTCAGCTACCGTTAGCCATTCCACTACCGGCCAGCATGCCCCCGCAAGGGGCGTCGCCGTTCTTGAGTCCAGCTTGCGCGACAATGCGAACCTGACGACCGCCAACGACAACTGACCGCGGAATATGAACCTGCTTCGCACTGTCGAAGCGGAGCGCCAAGGTGGTCGGATCGAGCCAATGAAGATCGACGCCATATGCGCAGTCACTTCGGACCGCACCGTATAGACTACCCGCACTCACCGGCGGTTCCCCCTGATGATCCGCCGGATGAAGCTCCACTAGGTGGCCATATGAGGTTGTCGCTCCGCCGTTCGTCTCCAGCAGGATGGCATGGGTGCGACCATCGGGCGAGTTGGCCCACGCCACCTCGTCACGGGACGTGCCGCCAAGCGGATCGCAAGCAGCTAGGAACAGCGGCAGGAAAGCAGCAAGACGGTACATATCGTCCAGCCTGCCCGGTCCGGGGCATGTCCGCAACTGAGCGTAAGCGGAATGGCCGGAATTAGCGGACAGAGAAGCGATGGCTCTTAACATATCGAGCCGGCGTGAAACCTCACTCTACGTCGCTGTATTCCTCCACAAGATACAAAGTGCGTGCCCGGTAACAGTAAATTGGCATTCCTCCCACGCCGTCCTTAAGCCGCAACTGAATGCAGGTTTTGTTCGGGAAGGAGATGTAACGAACGTATCGGTTCGACATTGCTGCCGACGGCACCTCGTGCACCTTCGCCGCCCACCGCCTAGCTGCGTCTTGTGCCTGCACTTTTACCCCGTTCCAATCAGGCAAGCGCCTCTCATGCTCAAGTGCACGCCACTCGCCAGTCTCAAAGCCAATCACGAATGCGCCTACGATCGCGAGCGTGGCGAGGATGATCTTGGATGCCGTGTTCATACGGGAAGGAGAGCATTTTCGAAGTCCGCTTCCAAGCCTGCCTTCCGCGTCCACGACGGCAGCTAAGCGGAAGCAGCCACCCTACCCCCACCGCGACGACGACCCACCAGTGGCCGTTCGCACGTGCCTTCTCGCTTCCCGAAAGCTGCCGCTCGTTCATATAAGTTGACCGGCTGCTTGAGCGAGCCCGATCGGCCACTCGGAACGGCGGAGATTGGTGGATTGTGTTGAAAAAGGCGGTCTTGCAGTCGTGCTGATGGTTTGATTCAATCTTCGCGAAGTAAGCGGAGACGGGCCGATGATGGGCGAGCGGACGGTGGCGCAGGAGACGCTGTTCTACAGCTTCAGCCTGGAGCGGCACGTGCCGTCGGACCATCTGCCGCGCTCGATCGACCGGTTCGTGGACCTGTCAGGCATCCGCGAGGAGCTGAAGCCCTTCTACAGCGAGACAGGCCGCCCCTCGATCGATCCGGAGTTGATGATCCGGATGCTCATCATCGGCTATTGCATGGGCATCCGGTCCGAACGACGATTGTGCGACGAGGTGCATCTGAACCTGGCCTATCGCTGGTTCTGCCGGTTGGGGTTGGAAGGTGACGTGCCTGACCACTCGACCTTCTCGAAGAACCGGCACGGGCGGTTTCGCGACAGCGACCTGCTGCGCCGGTTGTTCGAGACGACGGTCGCGCGCTGCATGGCCGAGGGGCTGGTGGGTGGCGAAGGGTTCGCGGTCGACGCCAGCCTGATCCGCGCCGATGCCAATCGTCAGACTGGCGGTCCGGGCAGCGATGGCGTACCACCGGGCGCCGACAGCCGTGCGGTACGCGAGTATCTGGCCGTTC
>CAJYRU010000234.1 GCA_913777295.1 uncultured Sphingomonas sp.
CCTAAGCACCTGACTATGAGAATAAAAGGGACAGGCGCAAGGGCATGATTCGTAGGAAGACCGCAAGAATGGGCCATCGCGCCCACGGTCGAAACACCAACCCAGCGACCCGAGTTGGCAATTCGCCCGAAGCTGATAACTCGAGCCGGCCGTTTGCACCGTACTCAGCATATTCGTAGGCGGCGTGTCGCTCAGATTCGGTTGTGCGCTACGGGAACACGGGCGAGCGTACTCCTCAACACTCTTATGGCCCACGCAGCCGCAGTGCCCCAGGACCAGGCGGAACCGACCGTTCGAGCGCTGCTTGCGTCGGCGGACCTCTTCCTCAATCCCATTGATGGCGAACGGACGCCAGACGATCTGCCAATCCGATGGGCTATATCGTTCGCTATCGAGCCCACGATGGCCAAACTACAGCCAGAGATCAGGGCCGCGCTGCTGGGTGAGGCTATCGAAGGACCATCAATCGTGTTCGCCTCGTATATGGTCGGTTCAGTGAGCAGCGAGCACGGGCGCGTCGGGAAGAAGGAGGCGAAACCAGAAGGGGAGCGTTCGCTGCCCTTTGCGGCCGTGGTAGACTTGGAAAACCGACTTGCCGCTCGGATTGCTAGGGCCGCGGAGGACGGTGAACTGCAGTCGACTGATGAGGCGGCGAGCATGCTTTATATTTGGGCGCACATTTCGGGCGATGAGCCGGTTCGCAATTGGATTGCGAGATCCTTCGACCGGCCGGACTTCGCCCCATGGTTGATGAGAACCTTCACCAGCAAGGGTTTTGGACAGTCCTTCGGAGATATGGTCAGTCGACGGTTCTACTCGGTCAACCGAGAAAGCTTAGAAACATTGCTCGACGTAGAAAGGCTGGAGCTTGCCGCGCGCGATATGATGTCCCGCGGAGAGGATCCAAATGAGGTCGCGGCCCATTTCCTAGAAGGTCTAAACGAGCCGTTTTAAGCATCGATGATCGGATCAGATCTATTTTTCACCTGTCTCGCGCTACCCTCGCGAGAATAGGGCGGTACATAGCCGATAGAAGATTTGCGGCTGGATCGCGGCGCTATGCTGGCGCTCAGGCAGCGTCCTCGACAGCGCCTGGAGTAGTGCCGCTCGCGTCGGCCGTCCGTTCGGTTTTCAAGCGGCGAGCGATCTTGGCGAGCAACGTCCGGCTGCAGCCGGTGCCGATCATAATCTCCCGCCAGCTCTGCCCGTCCTTTAGTGAACGGGCGATCGCGGCGTTGCGGGCGGTGTTCTCGACGCGGCCTTTGTAGAGGCCTGCCGTTCGGGCTCGGCTGACGCCTTCGGCCTGCCGGCGCCGACGATCATCATAATCCTTGCGAGCGACTGCGGCGAGGACGTCGAGCATCATCGCGTTCACCGCCGCAAACATTCGAGCTGTGAAGTCATCGGGGGTGGCGATCAGATTCCAGGAGGTTGGCAGATCGAGCGACACGATCCGAACCTGACGCGCCTCGATCTCCGATCGCAACTTGCCCCAATCGGCCGAGCTGAGTCGAGAAAGCCGGTCGACCTGTTCGACCAGCAGCACGTCACCGGGGCCGCAGTCGTCCAGTAGCCGAAACAGCTCTGGTCGGGCGAGGCGAGTGCCGCTCTCATGTTCGACGTAGCGTGCTGCGATCCGGAACCCATGCGAGGCTGCGAACGCATCCAGCGCGGCGCGAGCGCGAGTGGCGTCCTGTTCAGCGGTCGATGCGCGTAAATAAGCTCGGACGAACATGCTTCAGTCTTTTATGAACGGTCTTCTTATGTCAAATCATTTTGAAAGGCCATTTGACGGAAAAAAGACTGGAGACCGTCCGGTCTTTCATGAGTATACCCAAAAGGTACTGGCGCGACGTTTGTTGAGAACGAACTGGGTTGCCGAACTTGGAATGCCTGCGGCCCACGTGCTTATTCCCATGGCAGGCATATGGACCCGGCAGGGTCAGGCAACGATTGGGTAGAGAATGTCGTCACCGCAGTAATCGTCATACGGCCACGCCGCTGCTTCAAGGCATGCATGCGGTCTGCCGTCTTGCGGCCTTCAGGCGTCGAAGCACCGAGGTGATAACGATAAGTGCCCAGAGCGCTCAAAAGCCGATCAATAATAGCCGCTCGCTCTGTGTCCGAGGAAGCTGCCCGCAGCGCGACAAAGCCCTCTTGGATACGACGATGAAGGGGTAGGGGAGCCTGAACCCGTCCCGCCGCGATCGGCACGCCAGTGACATTGATTGGCCTTGCCCGGTTTAGATGTTCAATCTTGTGCGTCTGAAAACCACCATCTCGGATGATCTGCCGGACTTCCGTTATAGTGTTGCCGGAGATCTCTGTGCCGGAGATGGTAAGATCATCGACCCAAAGCGACATCGTCAATCCGCGGGAACGACATAGTTCATCAATCCGATCAAACATCGGCCGATGGACGAGGGTAGTCAAAACCGGACTGACAGGTGAGCCAAACGGCATGCGGTTATCGATCGCAACAAGCTTCGCGATGAGGCCAGCGACGTCGTCGCGCATACCCATGGTGTAAAACGCCCAACGCCAGATATCCTCTTGCATCGTAAGCGGATAAAACTGGCGAATATCAATCTTAAGAAGCTGTACGCCTTCGACATGGCGCTCTGCGTTATCGCGCTGGGCGACGCCCTTACGCGGGCTGCACAAATAATCGGGTTGTTTAATTTTGTTCAGTTGAAATTTGAGGCGCTCATGCACCTGCCTGAGCAGCCGGATCGGCACCGCTAGGTTTCGTGTCTTCCCATTAATAACTATGGTTCGACGACTGATGTACTGCTCCTTGTCCCGAACGATCGCCTCAAGCTGATCCTTCGTCATGCCAAGTAGCGAAGCAAAATCCTGTTGCGTTGGATCCTGCGCCCAGAGCGAGGCGTCTAAAGAGTAGCGCTCATAGCGCCGATCCTTAGGCCGCTTCACGCTCGGCCGGATGAAGTTTCTCGAGAAGGTGCAAAACCTTCTCAGCGACGATCAATTGGCCACGGCGAGCAATCGGCTGCCCTTCAATCTCCTCGGCGAAAAAGAGGAGCTGAGACATCTTGACTCCAACCGCGGCGCTATAGGCTTCAAGCAGGTCCATGCTGACTGATTTTCGAGAACCCTCGATGTCCGAGATAAGAGACTGAGTCACACCAACACGCTCGGCCATTTCAGCCTGTGAATAGCGGCAGTATAGGCGCAGCAGGCGCAGTGCCTCGTTGATGGTTGGGCGCTTTGTCATTCTGAGGACGTCCTTTGTTCGGCTATCCCGAGGTCACCGCTTATTCGTGATGCTTGAGAAGAAACATCACGAACGAGACCACTCGTCCGACCGCGATGACCACCTTCATAAGAAGGAGCCACCGCGACGGGAGTCGTGGCTGGTGCCGCTGCGTGCGAGGGTCGTAGCTCATTTGGCGCTCTCCTGTCGGCCAGACCGACGACAATTGCCGGCCCCCGTAGGCACTGGTGAGAGCTGTGTTCCGGAGCGTTTATACCTCGGGCATGCCGCGCCCGGTCCCGGGCGGGCGCGGCGCGCCGCCCCCCCGCCGAGACACAGGTGGTAGTCGGGAGAACCATTCTCCCACAGGGCTTGAGATCGCCCCAGCTTCTGACGGGTTCACTATGAGCTACCATCGCTCACGCAACATAGGCTGCCGCAAGATCTGCATCAAGATCAAATATCGCTGTAGGCGATAGAAAATCGGTTAGTGCTCGATGGCTATTTCGTCTTCAGCCTGATGATCCATCGCGCGAGCCAATGCCATGCAGGGCCTAGCGGTAGACTGTATATCCGCTATGCTGGATATATGGAAAATGATTCGGCTATAGCGGCGCTTCGTGCGCTGGCGCAGGGAACGCGCCTTGACGTGTTCCGCCTGCTGGTGCGGCACGAACCGGACGGCATGGCCGCGGGCGATATCGCCCGCCAGCTCGACGTGCCGCAGAACACCATGTCGGCGCATCTTGGCATCCTCGCGCGCGCCGGCCTGGTCCGCTCCGAACGGCATAGCCGCTCGATCATCTACCGTGCCGATCTGAACGGCCTGCGCGCGCTGACGCTGTTCCTCGTCAAGGATTGCTGCGCCGGCAATGCCGAGCTGTGCGCGCCGCTCGTCGCCGAACTTACCCCCTGCTGCTGAAAGGACGCCCCGTGGCCGTCGATATCGTCATCTATCACAACCCCGAGTGCGGCACGTCGCGCAACACGCTGGCGATGATCCGCAATGCCGGCATCGAACCGCATGTGGTCGAGTATCTGAAAACTCCGCCCGCCCGCGCGCTGCTGGTTGAGCTGATCGACCGCGCCGGCATGACACCCCGCGAGCTGCTGCGCGAGAAGGGGACGCCCTATGCCGATTTGGGCCTGGGCGACACGTCGCTGTCCGACGACGCGCTGGTGGATGCGATGATGGCGCATCCGATCCTCATCAACCGGCCGCTGGTTGTCTCGCCGCTCGGCGTGAAGCTCTGTCGGCCGTCCGATGCCGTGCTTGATCTGCTGCCAAGCGATCAGCTCGGCGCGTTCGCGAAGGAAGACGGGGAGAAGGTGGTCGATGCTTCGGGCCAGCGCGTCGCCTGATGCTCCTTGCCGTCCTGATCTTCGTCGCGACGATCGCGCTCGTCATCTGGCAACCCAAGGGACTCGGCATCGGGTGGAGCGCGATGGGCGGGGCCGTCGTGGCGCTGCTCGCGGGGGTGGTCACGCTGTCCGACGTGCCGGTGGTGTGGGGCATCGTCTGGAATGCGACCGCTGCGTTCGTCGCGATCATCGTCATCAGCCTGCTGCTCGATGAAGCCGGGTTCTTCGAATGGGCCGCGCTCCACGTCGCCCGCTGGGGCCGGGGGCATGGTCGTCGGCTGTTCGTCCTGATCGTGCTGCTCGGCGCGGCGGTATCCGCGCTGTTCGCCAACGACGGCGCGGCGCTGATCCTGACGCCGATCGTCATCGCCATGCTGCGGGCGCTCGGCTTCAAGGACAAGGCGACGCTGGCGTTCGTCATGGCCGCCGGGTTCATCGCCGACACCGCCAGCCTGCCGCTGGTCGTGTCGAACCTCGTCAACATCGTGTCGGCCGATTTCTTCAAGATCGGGTTCGGCGAATACGCGGCCGTGATGGTACCGGTCGACCTCGTGTCGATCGCCGCGACGCTGGGCGCGCTGCTGCTGTTCTTCCGGCGCGACATACCGACCGACTATGACGTGGGAGCGCTGCGCGCGCCGCGCGACGCGATCCGCGATGCCGCGACCTTCCGCGCCGGATGGATCGTTCTCGCGCTGCTGCTCGCCGGCTTCTTCCTGCTCGAACCGCTCGGCGTGCCGGTCAGCGCCGTCGCCGCTGCCGGCGCGATCCTGCTGCTGGTGATCGCGGGGCGGGGCCAGGTGATCTCAACGGCCAAGGTGCTGCGCGGCGCACCC
>CAJYRU010000235.1 GCA_913777295.1 uncultured Sphingomonas sp.
CCCAGCAAAAGGCGTTCAACGACGACGCCAAGGCCGCGCCTCGCTACGACAGCCAGGCGCTGTGCGAGGAACAGTTCGGCGCGGCCCAATGCCAGCGCCGCAGCGAAGGCGGGCAGAGCTTCTTCACTCCGCTCCTCACCGGCTTCCTGATCGGACAGATATTCAACAACAACTCGGCGCGCTACAATTACGGCGGTCTGTACCGCGATCGGCGCGACCGCGACGGCGGCGGCGGCTGGTACACCGGGTCGGGCGCGTATCTCAGCCCGAACAACGGCTATCGCTACAATGTCGGCAGCAAGGCGATCACGACCCCGGTCACGACCCAGCGCATCCAGACGCGCAGCTCGGTCGTCTCGCGCGGCGGCTTCGGCGGCCGGGTGAGCGCGCGCTCCAGCGGCGGCTGGGGCGGCGGACGGTCGTTCGGGGGGTAGGGCCCACGACCTTCGCCATCCCTGTTCCCATACCCCACACGTCACCCCCGCGCAGGCTGGGGTCTCCCGGTAACAGCACGGGACAGGAACCGCGAGAGACCCCAGCCTTCGCTGGGGTGACGCGCGTGGTCGCGCCGGGGTGACGTATGGGCGTGGCGCTGTCTCGCGATCAGCGCAAACCCGCCACGATCGCCTCCGCCGCCGCCGACACATCGCCCCACGTCACCGCGAAGCCGGCATCGTCACCATAATAGGGATCGGCCACCGCCTGACCTTCCCGCCCCGGCACCACGTCCATCAGCAGGGCGACCACCGCGGTGGCATCCGCGGGCGCCCGCCGCCGCAACTCCGCCAGATTGTCACGGTCGAGGGCATAGATATGGTCGAAGCGCCGAAAATCCGCCGCCTGCACCTGTCGCCCGCGATAGCCGGAAATGTCGATCCCGTGCCGCCGCGCCTCGGCCTGCGCCCGGTGGTCGGGCGGGTCGCCGACATGCCACGCGCCCGTCCCGGCCGAATCGACCTCGACCGCCACACCTGCCCGCGCCGCAGCATCGCGCAACGCCGCCTCCGCCAGTGGCGAGCGACAGATATTGCCGAGACAGACGAACAGGATCGACGGGGTTTGCGGCATTGGTATCTCCTAACACTTCCGTTCCTAACCCATCCGTTTGCTTCGAGCGAAGGTTCGAGCCTGTCGAGAACCGAAGTCGAGAAGGCGTTGCCCCAAACGCCCACGTTCTCGACGGACGCTTCTCGACAGGCTCGAAGCTGCTCGAACCAAATGGGGTGGAAAGGATCATCCCAAGCAACGAAACCCATGGCATCCCCTGCCACCTTCCGCCAAGAGTATCCCAAAACAGGGGAGAGACGCATGGCGACCGCAGCAGTCACACCGATCGCACCGAAGTCGGCGCTTGAGTGGATCGGCTGGGCGGCAGTAGCGATCGTCGGCGCCATCGCGCTCGGCTGGATCGCGCTGATGCGCGGCGAGCCGGTCAACGCGCTGTGGATCGTCGTCGCGTCGCTCTGCGTCTACGCCATCGCCTATCGTTTCTACGGCCTGTTCATTGCGTCGCGCGTGCTGCGCGTCGATCCGTCGCGCCCCACCCCCGCCGTCCGCCGCGACGACGGCCTCGATTATGTGCCCACGCACAAGGGCGTGCTGTTCGGCCATCATTTCGCCGCCATCGCCGGTGCCGGCCCACTGGTCGGCCCGGTCCTTGCGGCACAGATGGGCTATCTTCCCGGCACGCTGTGGCTGCTGGCCGGCGTCGTCTTCGCCGGCGCGGTGCAGGATTTCCTGATCCTCTATTTGTCCACCCGCCGCGATGCGCGCTCGCTCGGCGACATGATCCGCAGCGAAATAGGGCTGATCCCCGGCACCATCGCGCTGGTCGGCGTGCTGATGATCATGGTCATCCTGCTCGCGGTGCTGGCGCTGGTCGTCGTGAAAGCGCTGACCGGCAGCCCCTGGGGCACCTTCGCCGTGTTCGCGACGATCCCGATCGCGGTGTTGATGGGGCTGTACGGCCGGTTTCTCCGGCCCGGCAAGATCGCCGAAATGTCGCTGATCGGCTTCGTGCTGCTGATGGCCGCGATTGTCGGCGGCGAGCCGGTGGCGCATTCGCCGGTCTTCGCGCCGGTGTTCACCTATTCCGGCCCGGCGCTGGCGCTGATCCTGATGGCCTATGGCTTCGTCGCCTCGGTCGTGCCCGTCTGGCTGCTGCTCGCGCCGCGCGACTATCTGTCGACCTTCCTGAAGATCGGGGTGATCGCCGGCCTCGCGCTCGGCATCCTCTATGTCCGCCCCGAACTGCAGATGCCCGCCGTTACCCATTTCATCGACGGCACGGGTCCGGCCTTTTCGGGCAAGCTCTTCCCGTTCCTGTTCATCACCATCGCCTGCGGCGCCGTCTCCGGCTTCCACGCGCTGATCGCCAGCGGAACGACGCCCAAGATGGTCGCGAGCGAGGCCGACCTGCGCTTCATCGGCTATGGCGCGATGCTGACCGAAAGTTTCGTCGCGATCATGGCGCTGATCGCCGCCTGCGTCCTCGACCCCGCCGTCTATTTCGCGATGAACGCCCCCGCCGCCCTGATCGGCACCACCGCCGACAGCGCGGCACAGGCGATCGCGAACTGGGGCTTCGTCATCACCCCCGACATGCTGACCCAGTTGGCGCGCGACGTCGGCGAAACCAGCATCCTGTCGCGCGCGGGCGGCGCGCCGACGCTGGCGGTCGGCATGGCGCACATCCTGTCCCAGGTGATCGGCGGACAGGCGATGATGGCCTTCTGGTACCACTTCGCGATCCTGTTCGAGGCGCTGTTCATCCTGACCACGGTCGATGCCGGCACCCGTGTCGCCCGCTTCATGATCCAGGACCTGCTCGGCAGCTTCATTCCCGCGATGAAGGAAACGCACCGGATCGGCCCCAACCTGATCGGCACCGCGCTCGCCGTCGCCGCGTGGGGCTGGTTCCTCTACAGCGGCGTCACCGATCCGCTGGGCGGCATCAACACGCTGTGGCCGCTGTTCGGCATCTCGAACCAGATGCTCGCTGCCATCGCGCTGATCCTGTCGACGGTGCTGCTCTTCAAGATGAAGCGCGACCGCTATGCGTGGGTGACGATGGTCCCGACCGCATGGCTGCTGATCTGCACCCTGACGGCGGGCTGGCAGAAGCTGTTCGACGCCAATCCGAAGATCGGCTTCCTCGCCCATGCCAATGTCTTTTCCGAAGCCCTCGCGCGCGGCGAGATTCTCGCGCCCTCCAAGACGGCGGCGGAGATGCAGCGGATCATCCTCAACGACCGCATCGACGCCGCGTTGTGCGTGCTGTTCATCGTCGTCGTGCTGTCGATCCTCGTCTACGGCATCGGCGCGATCCGCAAGGCGAAGGCATCGCCGACCCCGACCGCGCAGGAGGTCGGCGATGCCCTTCCTGCATAGGCTAGCGGAAACCGCGCGGCTGATGGTCGGCGTGCCCGATTACGACCGCTACGTCGCGCACCGGACGGCGCACCATCCGGGCGAGCCGGTGATGAGCGTCAAGGAATTCCACCGCGACCGCATTGCCCGCCGCTACGGCACCGGCCCAGGCGCGCCACCGCGTTGTTGTTGAGGCGCTACTCTCCAGACACAACCGTACCCCCGCCTGCGCGGGGGTACGCTGTCCTCGACGGTCGTCTCTAATCCCGGATATTCCGCCGAAACGTCTCCGGCAGGAAGAGCACGCCCAGCACCAGCGTCACCACCGCCAGCACCACCGGATACCAGAGGCCATAGTAAATATCCCCGGTCGCCGCGACCATCGCGAAGGCGGTCGTCGGCAGGAACCCGCCGAACCAGCCATTGCCGATATGATAGGGCAGCGACATCGACGTATAGCGGATGCGGCTGGGGAACAGCTCGACCAGCAGCGCCGCGATCGGGCCGTAGACCATGGTCACCAGGATCACCATGAACCACAGGATCAGCACCACCAGCGGCTTGTTGATCGCTGCCGGGTCGGCCTTGGCCGGATAACCCGCCGCGCTCAGCGCCGCGGCGACCTCGCCCTGATACGCCGTGATCGCCGCCGCGCGCTCTGCACCGGTCACCTTCGCAGGATCGGGCGCGACCAGCACCCGGTCGCCCACCGCCACGCTGGCGATCGTCCCTGCCGGTGCCTCGACATTGGTGTAGCTGATGCCGTTCTTCGCCAGATAGGATTTGGCGATGTCGCAGCTTTTCGCATCGAACTTGTTGCGCCCGATCGGGTCGAACTGGACCGAGCAATCCTCGTCATGCGCGGTCACCCGCACCGGCGATGCCACCTGCGCGGCGGCGAGCGCCGGATTGGCGGCGTTGGTCAGCGCACCGAACAGCGGGAAATAGGTCAGCGCCGCCAGCGCGCAGCCGCCCATGATGATCCATTTCCGCCCGATCTTGTCCGACAGCCAGCCGAAGAACACGAAGAACGGCGTGCCAAGCGCCAGCGATATCGCCAACAGCACGTTCACCGTCGCGCCATCGACCTTCATCATCTTTTCGAGGAAGAACAGGACGTAGAACTGCCCGGTATACCACACCACCGCCTGCCCCATCGCCGCGCCGAACAGTGCGATCAGCACGACCTTCAAATTCGGCCAGCGCAGGAACGCCTCGGTCAGCGGGGCCTTCGACGTCTTGCCCTCTTCCTTCATCTTCAGGAACACCGGGCTTTCCGACAGCTGCAACCGGATCCACATCGACACGCCCAGCAGCAGGATCGACACGAGGAACGGCAACCGCCAGCCGAACCCGCCGAACGTTTCCTCGCCCAATGCCGTGCGGAACCCGATCACCACCAGCAGCGCCGCGAACAGCCCCATGGTCGCCGTCGTCTGGATGAAGCTGGTGTAGAGGCCACGCTTCCCATCGGGCGCATGTTCCGCGACATAGGTCGCCGCCCCACCATATTCGCCGCCCAGCGCCAAACCCTGCACGATCCGCAGCAGCACCAGGATGATCGGCGCGGCCACGCCGATGCTGGCGTAGGAGGGGAGCAGGCCGACCGCGAAGGTCGACAGGCCCATCAGCCCCATCGTCACCAGAAACGTGTTCTTGCGCCCGACCAGATCGCCGATCCGCCCGAACACCAGCGCCCCGAACGGCCGCACCGCAAAGCCCGCCGCAAACGCGCCCAGCGCAAGGATGAACCCGGTCGTCTCGTTCACGCCCGAAAAGAACTGCTTCGAGATATAGCTCGCCAGCAATCCGTACAGGTAGAAGTCGTACCATTCGAATACGGTGCCCAGCGACGACGCCGCGATCACCAGCTTCTCGTTCTGGCCCTTGGGCTGTGCCCCGGCCGCAGCTTCCGCCATCCCCGCATCCTCTCGTCCGTTCGACCGCGCTCGCGTGGCGCAGTTTCGTGCCGCGGCAGTGTCATATCATGCGGGCAGGACGGCCAGTACGACCATGGTCGTAGGTGCCACCGGCTTGACGCACCCGCCCGCGACCGCACATCAGGCGCACAGGAGAGACATATGACCCAGACGATCCATGCGGCACCGCAGGACGCCGCCGCAAAGGTGGACAAGGCCGGATATGACGCGCGCTACGCCGCGTCGGTCGCCGATCCCGAAGCCTATTGGCGCGAGGGCGGCCGCTGCATCGACTGGTCGCGACCCTATACGCAGGCGAAGGACACGTCGTTCGACGAGGCGGATTTCCGCATCCGCTGGTTCGCCGATGGCCAGACCAACGTGTCGGTCAACTGCCTCGACCGCCATCTTGCCGAACGCGGCGATCAGGTCGCGATCCTCTGGGAAGGCGACGAACCCGGCGAGACGCGCAAGGTCACCTACCGCGAACTCCATCAACAGGTCTGCTGCTTCGCCAATGTGCTGAAGGGCAAGGGCGTGAAGAAGGGCGACCGCGTCACCCTCTACCTGCCGATGGTGCCGGAAGCGGCAGCGGCGATGCTCGCCTGCACCCGCATCGGCGCGATCCATTCGATCGTGTTCGGCGGCTTCTCGCCCGACAGCCTCGCCAACCGCCTCGTCGATTGCGACAGCCGCCTCGTCATCACCGCCGACGAAGGCTGTCGCGGGGGCAAGCGCATTCCGCTGAAGGCCAATGTCGACAAGGCGCTGGAACATGCCCCCGGCGTCGATACCGTCATCGTCATTCGCCGCAGCGGCGCCGACGTGCCGATGGTCGAAGGCCGCGATTTCTGGCTGCACGATCTCCTCGCCGACGCCTCGCCCGACTGCCCGGCGGAACCGATGGATGCCGAAGACCCGCTGTTCATCCTCTACACGTCCGGATCGACCGGCAAGCCCAAGGGCGTGCTGCACACCACCGGCGGCTATCTGGTCTGGGCGCACACCACCTTCCGCGACGTGTTCGATTACCGCGACGGCGAAGTGTTCTGGTGTACCGCCGACATCGGCTGGGTCACCGGGCACAGCTATGTCGTGTACGGCCCGCTGTCGAACGGCGCGACCACCGTCATGTTCGACGGCGTGCCGAACTATCCCGACCATGGCCGGTTCTGGGAAACCATCGATCGCCTCGGCGTCAACATCTTCTACACCGCCCCCACCGCGATCCGTGCGCTGATGCGCGAAGGCGACAGCTGGGTCACGAAGTCCAGCCGCCAGTCGCTGCGCCTGCTCGGATCGGTCGGCGAACCGATCAATCCGGAGGCATGGGACTGGTATCACCGCGTCGTGGGCGACCGCCGCTGCCCGATCGTCGATACCTGGTGGCAAACCGAAACCGGCGGCATCCTGATCTCGCCGCTCCCCTATGCCACCGACCTGAAGCCCGGCAGCGCGACCAGGCCGCTGCCCGGCGTCCAGCCGATGATCGTCGATGCCGAGGGCCGGGAACTGACCGGCGCGACCGAAGGCAACCTTTGCATCACCGACAGCTGGCCCGGCCAGATGCGGACGGTGTGGGGCGACCACGACCGCTTCTTCCAGACCTATTTTACCACCTATCCCGGCAAATACTTCACCGGCGACGGTGTGCGGCGCGACGATGACGGCTATTACTGGATCACCGGCCGCGTCGATGACGTCATCAACGTCAGCGGCCACCGCATGGGCACCGCCGAGGTCGAAAGCGCGCTGGTCTCCCACCCGAAGGTCGCCGAAGCCGCCGTCGTCGGCATGCCGCACGACATCAAGGGCCAGGGCATCTATGCTTATGTGACGCTCAACGCCGGCGACGAGCCGACCGAGGACCTGCGCGCCGAACTGCGCAACTGGGTCCGCAAGGAAATCGGCCCCGTCGCCACCCCCGACGCGCTGCAATTCGCCCCCGGCCTGCCGAAAACCCGCTCGGGCAAGATCATGCGCCGCATCCTGCGCAAGATCGCCGAGAACGACACGTCGAATTTGGGCGACACCTCGACGCTCGCCGACCCGTCGGTGGTCGACACGCTGGTCAGCGAACGCATCTGCCCGGCGTGAGGATCGGGCAACCGCCCCCCTCGTCACCCCGGGCTTGACCCGCGGTCCCGCTTCTTTCTTCACCGCCGCAGGGGAAGCGGGACCCCGGATCAAGTCCGGGGTGACGCTTGAAAGACGAGAACAGGCCGATGACCACCATCCTCGTCGCCGACGACCATCCCCTGTTCCGTCAGGCGCTGACCCTCGCCGTCCTGCAGGTCCGCCCCGACGCCCACATCGTCGAGGCCGGCTCGCTCGACCGCGCAGTGCAGGCGGTGCGCGACGCCGACTCCCTCGCCCTGATCCTGCTCGACCTGAACATGCCTGGCGCGGTCGGCTATAGCGGCGTGGCGCTGCTCCATGCCGAAGCACCCGACGTCCCCATCCTCGTCGTCTCCGGCGCAGACCGCGCGGCGGCGTTCGCGCAGGTCGCCCGCTTCGGCGCGGTCGGCTTCGTCGGCAAGGACGCGCCACTGGAATCGATCGAAGCCGCCATCGCCGCCGCGCTCGCCGGCGACCGCATGGCCGCAGGCGATGCCGCGGAGGACGACATGGCCGCCCGCGTCGCCAGCCTCACCCCGACGCAACTGCGGGTCCTGCTCGGCGTCCTCGCCGGGCGTCTCAACAAACAGATCGCCCACGACCTCGGCATCGCCGAAGCCACGGTAAAGGTCCATATGACCGCCGTGCTGCGCAAGCTCGACGTCGGCAACCGCACGCAAGCCGCCGTCGCCGCCCGCGCGCTGGGGCTGGAGGTTACCGGCTGATCTCGCTCACAACATTCCCAGGTTGCGCAACCACTGCGCCACCTGCCCCGGCCATTCGCGGGTGATCGGGTGGGCCCCCGGCCGCAGCCCGAATGCATGGCCACCCTTCGCATAGAAGCGCAGGTCGACCGGCACCCCCGCATCGCTCAGCGCCAGCGCATAGGCGAGCGGCTGACGCACCTTGTCCGTGGGATCGTTCATCGCGTGCAGCAGCAGCGTCGGCGGCGCCTTCGGATCGATCGTCACCCATGGCCGCAGCTCCAGGCTGTTGCGCCCCCTGCTGTCGTCCAGCATCCGCGCAGTGTAGGCGATGACCGCAAAATCGGGGCGCGGCGACACCCGGTCGGCGGCATCGCGCGCTGGATACGTCCGTACCTCGGTATTGCTCATGTTCGCCGCGAGATACGCCCCCGCCGAAAAGCCGATCACCCCCAGCTTGTGCGGATCGATGCCGAACCGCGCGGCATCCGTGCGCAGCAGCCCCATCGCCCGCTGCGCATCCTCCAGCGCCAACAGCACCTCGGGCCGCTGCTGCCGCCCGTCCACCCGCGGCCACATCTGCGGCACGCGGTATTTCAGCATCGCGCACGTCATCCCCTGCGCGATCACCCAATCGCAGATTTCGGTCCCTTCGAGGTCGGTGGCCACCACCTCGAACCCGCCGCCGGGCAGCACCAGCACACCCGTGCCATTGCCCCGCCCCTTCGGCCGGAACACGGTCATCGTCGGCCGCGTGACATAGCTCGCCCAATGCCACTTCCGCCCTGCCACCAGCCCGGTGCCGTTGCCCGTCGCTTCCGGCCGGTCACCGGTATCGGGCTTGCGCAACGCCACCTCCGCCGGCCACAAAGGTATCTGGATGCTGCCCTCCGGCGCCTGCCACACCCCGATCCGCTCGTTCTTGGGCAATGGCGGCGTCGGTTCGCTCGCCGCCAGACACAGGGCGATCGGCAACAGGGCAAGGATGCGCGGCACGGATTTCTCCCTCGGGGCAGGACAGGCTGCCCCGACGCTAGGTCACGACCCGTCGCACACCAAAGGATCGTTGCTCGGGCCTATCAACAGCTTTTCTAGGGGTCGACCTGCAGGAACGGCACCGCCCCACCCCCAACCGTCACCCCGGACTTGATCCGGGGTTCCGCTTCTTCCGCAACGACAGTTGCGAAGCGACACCCCGCCGCTGTCCTACAAGGCCACGGCCTGCCATGGTGGCGCCCGCTCTTTCGCATCGTCGCAACCCGCCCGCCGTCCGGCCACACTCGTCGCATCGACGAAGGCTGAGACCTCGACCGGCTGCGGCCCTACCCACGCCGCGAGCCGGCACGCTCCGACACGCGACAAAAGCGCGGCGAGTGTGAACTTTGTGAACTTTGGCCGAAAAATTCGTTGTTTCCAACGGCACGCCATGGGCAAAGCCCATGCCGTCGGACAGCGCTCCCCGCGCCGCCGGCCGGCCGCGCTTTTAGGCTCGCCGTAGCTTCGCTACGCCTTGCCCGGCGCGGCGCGGCGAGTGTGAACCTTGTGAACTTTGGCCGAAAAATCCTTTGTTTCCAAAAGGCCCGCCATGGGCAAAGCCCATGCCGTCGGACGGCGCTCCCCGCGCCGCCGGCCGGCCGCGCCTTCAGGCTCGCCGTAGCTTCGCTACTGCTGGCCCGGCGCGGCCAGCCACCCGTCGAACACCTCACCCGATAACGGCTTCAACAACACCGCCACCCCCGCGACCTGCGCCGCCTCGGCCAGCGTCCGACTGGCATCCGCCGTCACCAGCGCCGCACGCAGCCCCGGTTTCCGCACTCGCAGCGCAGCAATCAGCGCCAGCCCATCCACCGCTCCGCCCAGATCATGATCGACGAACGCGACGTCCTCGGTCCCCGCTGACAACGCCTCCTCGACGCAAGCCGCGACCCGCACCTGGTGCCCCCGGCTCACCGCCAGCGCCGCCATCGCCCGCCGCACCCCGGCATCGTCATCGACGATCAGGCACGACAGCGGCCCGACCTCCCGCGCCGCCACCCGCTGTGGCACCGGCGCCACCGGCCCCGCGACCATCGGCAGCGTCACCGCAAAGCGGCTCCCCCGCCCGACCCGGCTGTCGAGGGCAACATCCGCCCCTAGCAGCGCCGCCGTCCGCGCGACGATGGCAAGGCCGAGGCCCAGCCCGGCATCCTCCGCCGTTGCCAGCCGTTCGAACTCGCGAAACACCCGCGCCCGGTCGGTATCGGCAATGCCCGGCCCGCTATCGGCCACCTCGATCCGTGCCTGGCCCCCACGCCGCCGCACCCCGATCAACACCCCGCCCCGCGCCGTATAGCGCACCGCATTGCCCAGCAAATTCTGTACGATCGAGCGCAGCAGTACCCGGTCGGTCGCCACCACCGCATCCCCCGGCCCCAGCCGCAGCACCAGCCCTTTCGCCCGCGCCTGATCGGCGAAACTATTGACCAGCTCGGCCAGCAGGTCGTGCACCGCGAAGCGCGTCGGCACCGGCACGATCCCCCCGGCGTCCAGCTTGGAAATGTCGAGAAGCGCGCGCAGCAACTGGTCCGCCGCCGCGATCGACTGGTCGATCCGCTCGACCAGCGGCTTCGCCCGGTCATCCGCCCCGCGCGCCAGTGCGGCGGTGAACAGCCGCGCGGCATGGAGCGGCTGCAACAGATCGTGGCTGGCGGCGGCGAGGAACCGGGTCTTGTCCGCCGTCGCCCGCGCAAGCGCCGCGTTAGCATCCGACAGCGCGCGGGTCCGCGCCTCGACCCGCCGCTCCAGCTCGGCCCGCGCCGTCTCGACGGCACGCAGCGCCTGCGCTTCGGCGGTGATATCCGAAAAGCACATGACATAGCCGCCGCCCGGCATCGGCCCGCCCACCGTCTTCAGCACCCGCCCGTCGCTGCGGACGCGCTCGAAACTGTGCCGCGTGCCCCGCCGCATATGCGCCAGCCGCCGCCGCACATGGTCGTCGACCTCGCCCGGCCCGCAATCGCCGCGCAGCGCATTGAACGCGATCGCATCGGCGATCGGCGCGCCGACCCGGATCATGCCGGGCGGAAAGCCGAACAGGTCGAGGTACCGCTGATTCCATGCGACCAGGTTCAGCTCGGCATCGACCACGCTGACCCCCGGATCGATATGCTCCAGCGTCGCGGCCAGCAGCCCCTTGGAAAATTGCAGGCTCTGCCCGCTTTCATCCAGCATCCGGGCGACATCCTCGGCGCCCAGCCCCTCCCCCGACAATGCCGATGCGACCAGCCGCCGGGCAGACGACACCCCCACCGCCTGCGCCACCAGCCGCTCGGCCCGGCGTGCCGCGCGGGCATCGATATGGGTGCCGCTCCCCAGCTCGGCGGCGGCCCGCTCCGCGCCGACGAAGCGCGCGACCAGCTGGATCAGCTCGGGCAGGTCGCGCACCGGGGGCACCCGGTCGTCGCGCACGAACGGCAGGCGCGGCGCGCGCGACATGGCCACCGCCGCATGGACGATCAGGTTCGCGGCCAATGTCACCACCGCCGCCGCCGCGACCGGCCCCATTCCGACCAGCGCCGGGATCGGCAGCGGCGCGCCGCTTAGCGTCGGCACGAACAGCAGCACCGTCCAGC
>CAJYRU010000236.1 GCA_913777295.1 uncultured Sphingomonas sp.
GCAAGGGCGGCACCTATCGCTCGTTCGACAAGGTGCTGGAGATTCCGGCGGGCCATTTCACCGACTTCACCGACTGGTCGCGCCTCGCGCTGATGCGCAATCGCAAGACCATGGCCGAACTCGACAAGCTCCGCCGCGCCGCGACCGATCCCGCCGCGATCGAACGGATGATCGCGGTGATCGAGGGCGAACAGGGCTATCCGCTCTACGACGCGGTCGGTCAGGTGAAGCGCGCGCTGTCCACGGGCGACGAGGCGACCTTCGCGTTCGAAGGTGGCGGCATCGCCATCGAAGCGCAGGTCACTCGCGACCAGTTCGAAGCATGGATCGCCGACGACCTCGCCCGGATCATGGCGACCGTCGACCGTGCGCTCGAGGCGGCCGGGCTGGAAGCGGGCGGCATCGACCGCGTGTTCCTGACCGGCGGCACCTCGCTCACCCCCGCCATCCGCCGCGCCTTTGCCGACCGCTTCGGGGAAAGCCGGCTGGCGTCGGGCAACGAGCTGACCTCGGTCGCCCACGGCCTCGCGCTGATCGGGCAGCAGGACGATGTCGCGGCGTGGGCGGCATAGGCTTTCCTACAGGGCGGCGGGATGCCATCCTCTCACCCGCTCTTTGACAGGTCCGCGCCCTTACCCCGAACACCATGTCACCCCGGATCGGATCCGGGATCGGGATAATTGCCGGACCGCGCCAACTTCGGCGCGGAAATCGGCCGACCGACAACATCGAAGTCATTGTAATTTGGGCAAATTAAACGGAAGCACGCCTTCGCAGACGATCGACGTACCCCAACTTTCGCAAACTTTCACCGCCCGGCGCGCACCATCAGCGCCCGCGTGACGCCATTGGTCCAGCCGAACCCGTCCTGCAGCGGATATTCCCCGCCGCCGCCCGGCTTCACTTCCTCGACGTCATATTTCTCGACCAGCTTGCCCGACGCCGCATATTCCCGCTCCACCGTCGCCAGGAAGCGCCTCGCGATCTGGTCCGCCAGCGCACGATTACCCGTCCGGTCCAGTCCGGCGACCGCGATCCATTGCAGCGGTGCCCAGCCGTTCGGCTTGTCCCATTGCTGCCCGGTATCGACCGTCGTCGTGCGCAGGCCGCCGGGGGCCAGCAACTGCCGCTCGATCGTCGCCGCCACCCGCGTCGCGCGCGGCCCGGTCGTCAGCCCGACGAACAGCGGATAGGCCGTCGCCGCCGTCACCCCGTTGCGCAACAGCGCCCGCTTGACGTCATAGTCGCCATAGCGCCCCTCGGCCTCGCTCCACAGCCAGCGATCGATCGCCGCGCCGCGCTTCGTCGCCCGCTCGGCAAAGTCGCGCGCCGTCGCCGCATCGCCTGCCTTTGCGGCGCCCTCGGCAATCGCCCGCTCCATGCCCCAGAGCAGGCTGTTGAGGTCGGCGGGCAGGATGTCGGTCGTGTCGATCGTCGCCAGCGTCCGCCCATCGCCCAGCCAGCGCGACGAATAGTCCCAGCCGCTTTCCGCCCCGGCCCGCAGGTCGCGATAGGTATCGCGCGCCGGACGCCCGGCGGCATTCGCCGTCTCGACATCCTCGCGCCATGATTCGTCGCGGGGGCTGGTCCGCCCGTCCCAATAATGCTGCAGCACCGCGCCATCGGGCAACGTCACCGACCGCTCCGGCGCGGTGAAGAACGCATGTTCGCGCTTCAGCGCCGCCAGCCGCCGCGCCGCCACCGCCGGGTCGCGGTTCTCCGACAGGCCCATCATCAGGTACAGGAACGGCGGCTGCGACCGGCTGAGATAATAGGTTCGCGTGCCGTTGGGCACATGGCCGTATCGCTCGACCAGGTCGACGAAGCCGTCGAGCATCGATTCGACTAGGTCCTGCCGCCGGTCGGCGACCAGGCCCAGCATCGTGAAATAGCTGTCCCAATAATATAGCTCGCGGAACCGCCCACCCGGCACCACGAACCGGTCCTTGACCGCCAGCGCGCTCGATCCGGCGGGCGGCGTCACCGGGTCGCGCGTCAGATGCGGCCACAGCGCCGCGATATGCCGCTCGATCGGCAGGCGCGGGCCATGGTCGGATTCGGGCACCGGCTCCAGCCCCGGCACGTCGAAATTGGCCAGCACGAACGCTTTGAGCGCCGCGTCGTCGAGCGGTTGCTTGCGGTAATCGGCCAAGATCGCGGCGTCCGGCCGCCTGGGCACCGCATCGACGAACGTCTTTCCGTCCGGAAAGATACGCCGCATCTGCACCGCTTCGAACAGCGGCCCGAACCGGTCGGCGGGCGTCGGTATGGCAGCGGCCGGCGTGGCTGCGACGCGCGCGGCGGGGCGCGGCGTCTCGGCGCTGGTGCATCCCGCCAGCAGGACCGGCATCAGCCAGCGACAGGTTCGATAAACGGTCATGGCACCCCCCGGATCATCACGATACCATATTCAATAGCTGACGGCCGGGACCGTTCCGCAACACCCTCCGGCCCGGCCGCCAGACTGGTAACGCCGGCGGCCGGGTAGCGGCGATGGTTCAGGCGACCGTCTGCTCGATCACGCCGAAGATCGGGTGATGCCGGTCGTCCTCGGCCCAGATGCGCACGGTGTCGCCGCTCTTCAGGAACGGCGTCTCCGCCTTGCCGCCGCGGATCGTCTCGACCGTGCGGATCTCGGCCAGGCAGGAATAGCCGACGCCGCCGTCCGCCACCGGCTTGCCCGGACCGCCATCGGCGTCGCGGTTCGACACCGTGCCCGACCCGATGATCGTGCCCGCGCCCAGCGCGCGCGTTTTTGCGGCATGGGCGATCAGCGTGCCGAAATCGAACGTCATGTCCTCACCCGCCTGCGCCCGGCCGAACGGCTTGCCGTTCAGGTCGACGCACATCCGCCGGTGCAGCTTGCCATCCTGCCACCAGTCGCCCAGCGCGTCGGGCGTGACGAACACCGGCGAAAATGCCGATGCCGGCTTCGACTGGAAGAACCCGAACCCCTTGGCCAGCTCGCCCGGGATCAGCCCGCGCAGCGACACGTCGTTGGTCAGCCCGACCAGCCGCACCGCCGCCAGCGCCGCTTCCCGCGACGCGCCCAGCGGCACATCGCCGGTCACGACCACGACCTCGGCCTCGAAGTCGCAGCCCCAGCCCGCATCGTTCAGCGGGATCGGATCGCGGGGTGCCAGAAAGCCGTCGGACCCGCCCTGATACATCAGCGGATCGTGCCAGAAGCTGTCGGGCATCTCCGCCCCGCGCGCCTGCCGGACGAGGGCGACATGGTTCACATAGGCCGACCCGTCCGCCCATTGATAGGCCCGCGGCAGCGGCGACGCGGCATCGCGTTCGTGGAAGCGTTCCTTCGGAATCACGTCATGGTCGAGGTCGGTGGCAAGGTTGCGCAGGTCGCCCTCATATCGATCCCAATCGTCCAGCGCCGCCTGCAGCGTCGGCACGATCGCGCTGGCGTCGGCATACCATGCCAGATCGGTGGACACGACGACCAACCGGCCATCACGACCGTGCTTGAGGCTGGCAAGTTTCATGGATGCGCTCTCCTGTCGGCTATCGTTGGCCCCCAGTCTTGCGCGGTTGCACCGGCGATGTCGAGTGGGGGGCACGACCACACGTTTTCTTAACGCGCACAGCGGAAGACCATGGTTCCGACAGCAAGGATATGCCGGGGATACGCCGATGCTGAGCCACGACACGCTGGTCGCCGAACATATCGCAATCGCGACGATCGCCGCCGATCTGCGGCATCTCGCCGGTCAGCGTCCGCTCGACACGGTGGCCGTCGCCCGGACCCGCTGGATGCTCAGCCGCACCTTGCTGGCCCATCTGGCGAAGGAGGACCTGCTGCTCTATCCGATGCTCCAGCGCAGTGCGGTGGCGGAGGTGGCGAACCTCGCCCGGCGATCGGCCGAAGAGATTGGCGGCCTGTCCGACGGGTTCAAGGACTATATGCGCCGCTGGACCAGCGAAGCCATCGCCCGCGACCTCGACGGCTTCGAACGCGCGACGCAGGCAATCCTCGCCGCGCTGCACGCCCGCATCCGGCGGGAGGAAACGCAACTCTATCGTCATATTCCGGGCACTGCGGCCGCGCCCACGGTGGACGGCGGCGCGCGAGCAGCCTAGTGCAGCGCGGAAACGCGCATTGCATGAGGGTATGGACGTGGCGAACGTAGCGGTGATCGGCGCCCAATGGGGTGACGAGGGCAAGGGCAAGATCGTCGACTGGCTGGCGGAACGCGCCGACATGGTCGTCCGGTTCCAGGGCGGGCACAATGCCGGCCACACGCTGGTCGTCGGCGGCACCACCTACAAGCTGTCGCTGCTCCCCTCGGGCATCGTTCGCGGCACGCCGTCGATCGTCGGCAACGGCGTCGTCCTCGACCCCTGGGCGCTGAAGGCCGAGGTCGAACGCCTGCGCGAACAGGGCGTGTCGGTCACCCCGGACACGCTGATGATCGCCGAGACCTGCGCGCTGATCCTCCCGTTCCACCGCGACCTCGACGGTCTGCGCGAGGACGCCAGTGGCGCGGGCAAGATCGGCACCACCCGGCGCGGCATCGGCCCGGCCTATGAGGACAAGGTCGGCCGCCGCGCGATCCGCGTCTGCGACCTCGCCCATCTCGACCAGCTGGAACCGCAGCTCGACCGCCTGACCGCGCACCACGACGCGCTGCGCGCCGGCTTCAACGAACCCGCCATCGACCGCGAACAGCTGATCGCCGAGCTGCGCGCCATCGCCGATTTCGTCCTGCCCTATGCCCAGCCCGTCTGGCGCGTGCTGGCGCAGGCCAAGTCGACCGGCAAGCGCATCCTGTTCGAAGGGGCGCAGGGCGTGCTGCTCGACATCGACCACGGCACCTATCCGTTCGTCACCTCGTCCAACACCATTGCCGGCACGGCGGCGGGCGGGTCGGGCATGGGTCCGGGT
>CAJYRU010000237.1 GCA_913777295.1 uncultured Sphingomonas sp.
TCCCCGACGCGAACGTCGCCGACTCGCTGGCCCGCCTGCCCGGCGTCACCGTCGACCGCCAGTTCGGCGAAGGCGAGCAGCTGTCGATCGCGGGCGTCGAGCCGGCGCTGAACCGCCTGACCGTCGATGGCCACTCGGTCGCCTCGGCCGACTGGGGCGGCAACCCGTCCGACCGTTCAAGCCGCAGCTTCAACTATTCGCTGCTGTCGCCGACGATCATCAGCCAGGCCGTCGTCTACAAGACCCCCGAAGCCCGCCTGCAGGAAGGCGCGATCGGCGCCAGCGTCGACGTCGTCACCCGCAAGCCGCTCGAGCTGAAGTCGGGCACGATCGCCGCCACCGCCGGCGGCGAATATAACGACCGTGCCAAGCGCGGCAGCTTCCGCGGCTCGGCGCTGTACAGCTGGCATAATGCCGACGACACGATCGGTTTCCTGGGTTCGGTCAGCTACGACAAGGAACAGCTGAGCCGCGCCGGTTCGGCGGTGTATTGGTACCGCACCGGCGACGCGCTGCTGTCCAACGCGCCCAACACCGCGACGATCAACGGCAAGAACATCACGGCGCTGACCGACGCCGAGCGCAGCGCCTTCAGCAGCGCGCGCTTCGCATCGTTCCTGGCGCGTGAGTTCTTCAAGCAGGAGCGCGAGCGCATCGGCTTCTCGGGTGCCATCCAGGCACGCCCGACCGACAACCTGACCGTGACCGCGACCGGCCTGTTCATTCGCGGCAATTACGACAACGTGTCGAACTCGGCCTACACCTACGGCTTCGAAGGGTCGCGTCTGATCTCGGCACAGTCGTCGAACGGCCTCGTCACCTCGGCGACCTTCTCGGGCATCCCGACCGGCCAGACCGGCGCCACCGGTCAGCTCGACACCAACTATCGTCGTACCCGCCTGAAGAATGACTCGGTCACGCTGCTCGTCGACTGGAAGCCGGGCGACTGGACGATCACCGGTAACGTCGGCGGCACCAAGGCGACCGGCGGCAAGGACCCGGAATATCTGCTCGATTTCCGCACGCAGCAGGGTTTCACCTCGGGCGCCAACGGTCAGAACACCGTCGTCAACTGGGCAAAGCCGGCCAGCGACCCGACGATGTGGCTGAGCAACTTCACCGCCGTCGGTGGTGAAAATCTCGGCGCACAGGATCGTGCCCGCAATGGCGGCGTGAACTTCTTCGGTCGTCAGATCGGCGGCATTCCGCTCCAGTCGGGCTTCACGATGGATCAGGAAAAGTTCGCCGAAGTGAACTTCAAGCACCCGGTCAATTTCGGTCCGGTGACCGAAATCCTGTTCGGCGGCCGCTATGTCGACCACGACAACAAGCAGACGACCTACAGCAACGCGGTGTTCACCAACCAGAATTTCACGCTGGCCGATCTGCCCTACTATGTCCTGCCGGGTGGCCTGTATAACGGCCTCGGCGTTTCGGGTAACGGCACCCCCTACGCCACGCTGGACAAGGACGGCATCATCGCCGCCCTGTCGAAGTATGGCACCAAGCAGATCGATCGCGGCTTCTCGTTCAACGAATTCTTCGGCGTGAACGAAAAGATCGCCGCGGCCTATGCCCAGGCGAACTTCGAAACCGGCAAGTTCCGCGGCAACGTCGGCGTGCGTTTCGCGCACACCAGCGACGAAGCGAAGTTCTACACCGCGAGCAACCGTTCGGGTCAGACCTTCCCGGTTTACACCTACACGCCGGTCAAGAACGACTATAACCGCCTGCTGCCGTCGGCGAACCTGATTTATCAGGCGGGTGAAGATGTCGTCCTGCGTGCCTCGGCCGCCAAGGTGCTCGCCCGCCAGCGCTACAGCGACCTCGCCGGCGCCCTGTCGCTCGACGACAACCAGCTGAGCGGCAGCGGCGGCAACCCGGCGCTGAAGCCCTATGAAGCCACCAATTACGGCCTGTCGGCGGAATGGTATTTCGCGCCGGCCAGCTTCCTGGCGGCCGAATTCTTCTACCGCGACATTTCGAACTACACCGTCAACCAGGTGAACAACGAGACGCAGTTCAACGTCCTGCTCGCCCGCAATGCGACCTATGCCGTTTCGCGGCCGGTCAACGGCGGCACCGCGCAGGTCACCGGCTTCTCGCTGTCGGGCAACACCAACCTGATCTGGGGCTTCGGCTTCCAGGGCAGCTACACCTTCGCCGATGCGGAAGCGTCGCTGGCGACCGGCCTGCCCTATCTGTCGCGCCACACGCTCCAGCTCTCGCCCTATTACGAGAATGGTCCGTTCCAGGCGCGGGTCAGCTACAACCGTCGTTCGAAGTATTTCTACCGCTTCGGCCGTCAGTCGTCGCAGGACTATACCGACGCCTATCGCCAGCTCGACGCGCAGATCAGCTATGCGCTGACCGAAGGCGTGTCGATCACGGCACAGGCTTCGAACCTGCTCGACGAAACCTACTACCAGTACAGCAGCACGCCGAACGCACCGACGTCGGTGTACAAGAACGGCCGTGTGTTCTCGCTCAACGCCACCTTCCGCATGTGAAGGGGCCGGTGATCCGGGGGGTGCGGCCCGTGCCCCCCGTTTTGCCCCAAGGCCCCGGCTTTGCCGGGGCCTTTTTGCGTTCGGGCCGCTAGACATTCCGGCACGGTCGAATCGACCGGCCATCCAAGGGGAGTATCGCGTGAAGCATCGTCTGACCTGGGCCGCCCTCGCCGCCGCCACCGCGATCGTCGCCCCGGCAGCGGCACAGACCGCCCCGCTCCTCCCCCTGCCCGCGCAGATGACGCCGGCCAGCGGATCGATCACGATCGCGAACGGCACCGGCATCGTCGCCCCCGCCGCCGACCAAGGTGCCGCGACCGCCGCGCGCCTGCTGGACGATCGGGTAAAGGTCGATCGCGGCCTGACCCTCTCGACGGCCACCTCGGGCAAGATCCGCTTCGTGCGCGACGCCGCGATTGCCGGCGACGAGGCCTATCGCCTGACGGTCACCCCCGCCGGCATCACCATCGCCGCCAGTGGCGACCGCGGCCTGATCTGGGGCGCGATGACCCTCGCCCAGCTGCTCAGCCCCGACACCGCCTTCGGCAAACCGGTCCGCGTCGCGGCGACCACCATCGACGACGCGCCACGCTTCCGCTGGCGCGGGCTGATGGTCGACGTCACCCGCTCGTTCCAGCCAATCGAGACGCTCTACCCGATCGTCGACACCATGGCCGCGCAGAAGCTCAACACGCTGCACATGCACCTGTCGGACGATCAGGGCTGGCGCGTCGAGATCAAGCGTTACCCGAAGCTGACCGAAATCGGCGGGTTCCGGGAGCCTCCGGTCGCGGGCGGACAGCCGGGGCCGAAGGTCGGCGGCTTCTATACGCAGGACGAACTGCGCAAGCTGGTCGCCTATGCCGCGACACGCGGCATCACGATCGTTCCCGAAATCGACATGCCCGGCCATGCGCAGGCGGCGGTCGCGGCCTATCCGGAGGAAGTCGGCGTGCTGGGCGACCGCCCGCCGGTCGGCCATGACTGGGGCGTCAATCCGTGGCTCTTCTCGCCCTCCCCCCGCAGCATGACCTTCATCAAGAACGTGCTGGACGAACTGATCGACATCTTCCCCGGTCAGTTCATCCATGTCGGCGGTGACGAGGCGGTGAAGGACCAGTGGCAGCGCTCGCCCGAGGTGCAGGCACAGATGAAGGCGCTGGGCCTCAAGACCGAGAACCAGATGCAGGGCTGGATGATCTCCGAACTGGGCAAGCATCTGGCGAGCAAGGGTCGCCGCCTGATCGGCTGGGACGAAATCCTCGAAGGCGACGTGCCGACCAGCGCGACGGTCATGTCGTGGCGCGGCGAGGCGGGCGCGGTCGAGGCGGCGAACAAGGGGCATGACGTCGTCATGTCGCCCGCCCCCAACCTGTATCTCGACAATATCCAGTCGACCGCCGGCGACGAGCCGCCCGGTCGCATCGGGCTGCAGACGCTGGAAATGGTCTATGGCTATGAACCGGTCCGCCCCGGCGTGACGGCGGAAGCCGCCGCACACGTGCTGGGCGCGCAGGGCAATGCGTGGTCCGAATATCTGGCGACCGCCAAGCAGAAGGAGCACGCGACCTTCCCGCGTCTGTCGGCCATCGCCGAATTCACCTGGAGCCAGCGCGACAAGCGCGACTGGAAGGGGTTCGTCGAACGCCTCCAGCCGCAGATGCTGCGCTATGCACGACAGGGGATCGCGGCGGCCGATGCGGCGTTCGCGGTGACCTATGCGCTCGACGGTTCCAAGGGCGACGTGCTGCGCGGCAAGTCGCCGAAGCTGGCGCTGACCACGCAGACCGGCGCGGGCACCATCCGCTACACCACAGACGGCAGCCAGCCGACCGCCCGCTCGCGCGCCTATGCCGCGCCGATCGCGGTCAAGCCGGGGCAGACGATCACCGCCGCCGCCTTTGCGAAGGACGGCCATGCCCTCGCCCGCCCCCGCGCGTTCGACGCGACCCGGCCCGCCCTTCTCCGTGCGACCGGCACGGCGGACGTGGTGGCCTGTCCCAAGGGGGCATTGGGCCTGCGCGTGCCGCTGGTGTCGGGCCAGTCGGGCGATGCGCCGGCGTACAACGTCAACATCTTCGACACCTGCACGCAGGCACCGAAGATGCCGCTCGACGTGGCGCAGGCGTTCACGGTGACCGTCGCCCGCCTCCCGCGCCACTACGGGCTGGCGCACGACTATACCGCGCTGCGCGGACATTTCGCGGTGACGCAGCATGGCGAGCTGGTGATGCGCACCGGCGGCTGTGACGGCACCATCGCCGCGACCTTCCCGCTGCCCGATCCGAATAGCACGCCCAACCGGTTCACGTTCAAGGGCAGCTTCGCGAAGCAGCCGGGCGATACGGACGTCTGCCTGCAATTCACCTCCCCGCTATCCGACCCGTTCTACACCGTCGACACGCTGCAACTGGAAGACGCGAAGTGAAGAAGCCTGCCCTGTTCCTGCTGCTCGCCGCCGCCCCCGCAGCCTTGTGGGCGGCCCCGCGTGAGACGGTGACGCTCGACAAGGGGTGGCAGGTCCGCCTTGCCCCCGGCGACGCAGCGGCGAAGGCGCATCCGAAGGCGGCGCGCTGGCTGCCCGCGAAAGTGCCGGGCTATGTCCAGACCGACCTGATCGCGGCCAGGGTCACGCCCGATCCGTTCATCGGGCTGAACGAGGCGACGATCCAGTGGGTCGGTCGCAGCGACTGGGAATATAAGGGCACGCTCAACGCCTCGCCGCTGCTGCTCGCGCGCGGGCATGTCGACCTGGTGTTCGACGGGCTGGACACCTTTGCCGAAGTGTTCGTCAACGGCACGAGACTGCTCGCCGCCGACAATGCCCATCGTCGGTGGCGGGCCGATGCCAGGCCGCTGCTGAAGGCGGGGGCGAACGAGATCCGCATCGCGTTCAAGTCGCCGCTCGGCGTGCTCAAGCCGATGGTGGCGAAACTCGAAAACCCGCTGCCCGGTGAATATGATTCGACCGCCGGCGACGAGCCGGAGGGGCGGCAGACCTCGCCCTATATCCGCAAGCCCAAATATCATTATGGCTGGGACTGGGGTCCCCGCATCATCAATGTCGGTCCCAACGGCCCGGTGAAGGTCGATGCGTGGGACGACGTTCGCATCGATACCCTGCGCGTCCAGCAGGAGGCGGTGACCCCCGCCGAGGCCCGCCTGTCCGCCGACGTGACGCTGGTCGCCGATCGCGACGCAACGGTGCAGGTCGACGCGATCGTCACCGCCCCCGACGGCACCAAGGTCCGCGCGACGCGCACCGTCGCGGTGACGGCGGGTGAGAACCGGGTGAGCGTCCCCCTCGCCATCGCCAACCCGCAGCTCTGGTATCCCGCCGGGTACGGCGCACAGCCGCTTTACACCGTCGCCACCGAAACCCGGCTCGACGGCGATGTCGTCGACCGCCAGCAGCGTTCCACCGGCATCCGCACCGTCGAACTGGTTCGGGAAAAGGACGCGATCGGGCGCGGCTTTCTGTTCAAGATCAACGGCATTCCGGTATTCGCCAAGGGCGCGAACCTGATCCCGTTCGACAGCTTCGGCCCGCGCGTCACCGATGCGTACATGGCGCGGATCATGGGCGACGCGCAGGCGGCGAACATGAACATGCTGCGCGTCTGGGGCGGCGGCATGTACCTGCCCGACAGCTTCTTCGACACCGCCGACCGGCTGGGGCTGATGATCTGGTCCGACTTCATGTTCGGCGGCGCGATCACGCCGTACGACCCCGACTATCGGGAGAGCGTGAAGATCGAGGCCGAGGAACAGGTCGACCGGGTGCAGGCGCATCCCTCGATCGTGCTGTGGTCGGGCAATAACGAAGTGCTGTCGGGCTGGGAGGGCTGGAGCGACCGCACCGCCTTCAAGAAGCGCGTCGGCGCCGACGAACAGGAACGGGTCGGCACCGGCATGGCGATCCTGTTCGACCGCGTGCTGCGCGACGCCGCCGAACGCCGCGACGCCGACGTGCCCTACTGGCCCGGCAGCCCGAGCGCCAATTACGAAGGCAAGCCCGATCAGGACGGCAATGGCGACCGCCATTACTGGGACGTGTGGGGCGGCAAGAAGCCCGCTACCGCCTATCTCGACAGCTGCCCGCGCTTCATGTCCGAATATGGGCTGCAGGCGATGCCCGACATGGCGACCATCGCGAAATTCGCCAAACCGGCCGACTACGGCATCGAATCGCCGGTGATGAAGGCGCACCAGAAGTTCCTGAAGGGCGAGGGTCAGGGCCGGCTGCTCGACTATATCCGGATGCGCTACCGCGAACCCCGCGACTTCGCCGACTTCGTCTATCTGTCGCAGGTCATGCAGGCCGACGGTATCCAACTGGGCGCGCTGCACCATCGCGCCTGCCGCCCGGTGACCAGCGGCTCGCTCTACTGGCAGCTGAACGATGTCTGGCCCGGCGCGTCATGGTCGAGCATCGACTATTATGGCCGGTGGAAGGCGCTGCACTTCGCCGCCCGCCGCTTCTACGCGCCCCTCGCCGTCTCGGCGGCGCGCAAGCCGGCCGGCACGACCGACATCACGCTGATCTCCGACCGCACGGTCCCGGTGACGGCGCGCTGGCGGATGCGGACGATGGACGTCGATGGCAAGGTGACGATGGCGCACGAAGCCGCGATCCAGCTGCCCGCGCTGTCGGCGACCAAGGTCGCGACGATGATCGACGCCGACCTGTTCAAGGGCGCCGATCCGAAACGCAGCGTGACCGTGGTCGAACTGATCGTCGACGGCGCGGTCGCGTCGCGTGCGCTCGTCACCGCCCTGCCGGAAAAGGACATGACCCTGCCCGATCCGGGCCTGACCACCCGTTGGTCGACGGTCGATGGCAAGCCTGCGCTGACCGTCACCGCCACCCGCCTCGCCCGCGCGCTGTGGATAGGCTTCGGCACGCTCGACGTGCAGGCGTCGGACAATTTCCTCGACCTGCTGCCGGGCGAAAGCGTGACGGTGACGATCGCGGGCAAGGCATCGGCCGGGGCGCTGAAGAAGGCGCTCCGCCTGCAGACGCTGGGGGCCGCCAAGTGAGTATCCTCCTCGCACTGCTCGCCGGAGCCGCAGAACCGGATCCGCAGATCGCCGCGACCATCGCCGCGATGACGCCTGCGGAAAAGGCGGCGCAGCTGCAAAGCACCGCGCCGGCACAGGGCGAGGTCCTGCCGGCGTACGACTATTGGAACGAGGCGCTGCACGGCCTCGCCCGCAACGGCGTCGCCACCGTCTTTCCGCAGGCGATCGGCCTCGCCGCGACGTGGGACGCGCCGCTGATGGAGCGGATCGGCACCGTGGTGTCGACGGAGGCCCGCGCCAAATACAACGCCCTGCCCGGCAGGAACCGGCGGCGGTATGAGG
>CAJYRU010000238.1 GCA_913777295.1 uncultured Sphingomonas sp.
CATCGCCCAGCCACGCCCATTTCAGGCCCGGCAGCGCCTTGCCCGATTCGATCACGGTCAGCAGGTCGGCGACGATCTGGCACGGATGCGAATGGTCGGTCAGGCCGTTGATGACGGGAATCGACGCATAGCGGGCCATTTCGTCGAGCTTCGCCGGATCGTCGGTGCGCACCATGATCGCGTCGCAATAGCCCGACAGGACCCGCGCCGTATCCGCGACCGTCTCCCCGCGCCCGAGCTGCGTCGTGCTGGCGTCCAGCACCAGGGCGGACCCGCCCAGCTGGCGCATGGCCATGTCGAACGATACGCGCGTCCGGGTCGAGGATTTTTCGAACACGCAGGCAAGCGTATGGCCGGCGAGCGAGGCATCGGCATCGGCCCTGCCCTTCGGCCAGCCCTTGCGCGCGGCCTTGGCGTTCAGCGCGTCGTTCAGGATGGCGGCGATGCCGTCGGCACCGGCCGAGGCGAGATCGAGGAAATGGCGCATTGTGGGTTAAATCCTCCCCGGCACGGGGAGGGGGACCGTCCGCAGGACGGTGGAGGGAGTTCTCCGCCGGCGCTGCGCTATGAGGCGATCCCCCTCCACCATGCGTCGCATGGTCCCCCTCCCCGTAACGGGGAGGAACTTCAATCAATCGTCGGCGACCGGCACATAGACCCGTGCAGCGGCAGACAGCTTTTCCACCGCTTCCGCGATATGGTTCTCGTCGATCACGAGCGGCGGCAGCACGCGGACGACATTGTCGCCGGCCGCCACCGTCAGCAGGTTATGATGGTCGCGCAGATGGGCGACGAAGCGGCGGCTGTCCGATTTGAGCTTTAGCCCCAGCATCAGCCCCATGCCGCGCACTTCCTGAAACAGATGGTCATGGTTCGGGATCATCTGTTCGAGGCTGGAACGCAGGCGGTCGCCCATCACCTTCACATGGGCGAAGAAACCGGGTTCGAGCATCACGTCCAGCACCGCCTGCCCCGCCGCCATGGCGAGCGGGTTGCCGCCATAGGTCGACCCGTGGGTACCGAACACCATGCCCTTCGCCGCGTCTTCGGTCGCAAGGCACGCGCCGAACGGAAAGCCACCGCCGATCCCCTTGGCGGCCGAAACGATGTCGGGCGTCACGCCGTACTGCTCATGCGCGAACAACGTACCGGTCCGGCCATAGCCGCACTGCACTTCGTCCAGCACCAGCAACAGCCCGTGTTCGTCGCACGCCTTGCGCAGGCCAGTCAGGAATTCCGGCGTCGCGGTGCGCAGGCCACCTTCGCCCTGCACCGGTTCGACCAGAAAGCCGGCGGTATTGTCGTCGATCAGCGCCAGCGCGCCTGCCAGATCGTTGAACTCGGCATATTTGAAACCGGGCAGCAGCGGTTCGAACCCGTCGCGCATCTTGGCCTGGTTGGTGGCAGAGATGGTGCCGAGCGTCCGACCGTGGAACGCCTGGTTGAAGGTAATCAGCGTGTGCCGTTCGGGGTTGCCGTTGGCGAAGTGGAAACGACGCGCGGTCTTGATCGCGCATTCGACCGCTTCCGCACCCGAATTGGTGAAGAACACCGTGTCGGCAAAGCTGTTGTCGACGATCCGCTGCGCCAGCGCCTCGCCCTGCGGCGAACCGTAGAGGTTGCTGACATGCATCAGCGTCGCGGCCTGTTCCTGGATCGCCTTGGTCAGATGCGGGTGGCCGTGGCCCAGCGCATTGACGGCGATGCCGGCAGCGAAGTCGAGATATTGCGTGCCGTCTTCACCATAAAGATAGCAGCCCTCGCCTCGGACCGGACGCACGCCGCACCGTGGATAGACGGGCATGAGCGCGGGGGTCGTCATCGAACTGCTCCTTCATGAGAAATATCGGCGTTGAAAACGCAAAAAGGCGGCCATGCCGGCCGCCCGGAGCGGCGCTTTACCGCCCCTTGGTGCTTTGCGTCAATTCTTGAGCTTCCATCCCGACCGAAGCAGCGCGTAGCAGCCGATGGCCATCGCGACATCGACCGCCAGGATCACCGCGCCGCCGAGCAAGACCGGGGAGTCGGCCCGTTCGAGGAATCCGTAGCGAAAGCCCGAGATGATGTAGAAGAACGGGTTCAGATGGCTGATCGAGCGGAAGGTCGGCGTCAGCGCCTCGACCGAATAGAAGGTACCCGACAGCAGCGTCAGCGGCCCGATCACGAAGTTGGTGATGGCGGCGGCATGATCGAACTTCTCCGCCCAGATCGACGTCATCACGCCCGCGAGCGCGAGGAAGGTCGATCCGAACAGCCCGAACCACAGCACGGCGCCCGGATGCCGCGGCAGGACATGCACGCCCGGATACAGCAGCATCGCCCCCCACAGCACCAGCCCGACGAGGAACGCGCGCGTGACGGCGCCGCCGACCAGCGCGGCCAGCAGCTCGCCGGTCGACAGCGGCGGCATCAGGTAATCGACCACCGTCCCTTGGATCTTGCCGACCAGCAGCGCGAAGCTGGAATTGGCGAAGGCGTTGTTCAGCATCGCCATGGCGATCAGGCCCGGCGCAACGAAATCGGGGAACGGCACGCCCAGCACGGTGCGCCCCGCCCCGCCCATCGCGACCGAAAAGATCACGAGGAACAGCAGCGTCGTGACGGCCGGTGCCCAGATGGTCTGAAGCTGCACCTTGAAGAAACGGCGCACCTCCTTGATATAGAGTGTGCGCAGCCCGCCCCAGTTCACGTTCCGGATGACCGGCACGCCGGGGTCGGCGATGATGATTT
>CAJYRU010000239.1 GCA_913777295.1 uncultured Sphingomonas sp.
CCGTGACCATTGCGCCTCGCTCAGTTCATACCGCTTTATCCCCATCACTCGCCCCGCGTCTCCACACGGATGCCTATGAATCAGCCTTCAACCAGTTTGGGAATCCTGAATGTCGATACGACCTAGAACGCCACCTCATCGATCGACAGACCTACCGGGAACGACGCTCCGCCGCACTGGCGGAGTGGCAGGCGCTCGTCAGCTGAAGGTTGCCGTCAAAGACCGAAATGCATCGTGTGGAGAGCGGTTCGCATTAGACTGACAGCACCCGCCATCGGCAACAAGCCGCCGATATCGCTGGTGCACCGGTCAGCGGCACATGGCCCGCCGCTACCGGCAGATGCTGGATGACGGCCAGCCGGGTGGTCCAAAAACGGGTAGCAGCTCAACACTGGTCGGCTTCCTGTTGCCGCTAGATGAAAGACAGGGGTTAGGTCATGATAATCGACCCATAGACACGGCCGCGCTTGAAGGCCGCGAGAAACTACAAGGGGGGGCACGTCGTTACATCTTGCAACGGGTCCGACGTCGCGCCCCCGTTATTTTACCAATTGAGGAGACTTGCATGTTCAATTTGCCGACTCAGGTGCACCTCGACAACGACGGCACGGATGCGGAGCGGCCGCCGGCACTGCCGTTCCTTCACATGTGGACTCAGCAGGACGGCACCAGCCGTATCGATCTGTCGCGCATGACCGGTTTCGGTATGAAAAGCGTTGGCGGTGGTGCGGATCCGCAGTGGATGCGACCGTTTCCTGGCAATGTGGAGGCAATCAATTTCGCCATTCTGCCGGTCGGCTGGACGGGAGATTGGCATGAGAGCCCGAAGCCGCAATGGGTCGTTCCGCTGCGAGGGCGCTGGTTCATCGAGACGATGGATGGCACCCGTGTCGAAATGGGGCCGGGCGATATCCACTTTGGGCAGGACCAGGATACCACCGGCGAGAAGGGACATCGCTCCGGCCAGATCGGCGACGAGCCGTGCATCCAGATCATGATCCAGTTTGCGACCTCCCCCGCGGCACAGACGCGCGATCCGTTTGGGGCATGACGGCGGCTCCGTTGCTGGTCCCCGCACGGCTCTGTGCGCCCGGCAAGCCCACACCGGCCGAAGTGACCGGGCCGATCATTCATCGCGAGGAGGCGCGCACCGTTCTTGGCGCCGCGCGGCTCGTTTCCCTGTACGATCAGACGAGTTGGAGCGAGGGGCCGGTCTGGTGGCCGCGTGAACGGACGCTGGTGTGGAGCGATATCGTCGGACGCCGCGTCCTCGGTCTGCGCGAGGACGGCGCGGTCGACGTGCTCCTCGACGCGACGGCTTTCATCAACGGCAATGCCGTGCTGCCAGATGGCGCGCTGGCGCATTGCGAACACGGACGGCGCGCGATCAGCCGGTCGGACGGCGCAGGCGTTGCAACCCCTATTGTGACTGCGGTCGAAGGAAGCCGGCTGAATGCTCCCAACGATCTGATCGTCGCGGCGGACGGTGCGATCTGGTTCAGCGATCCGACGTTCGGGCTGGAAAATCCGAAACAGGGCGTGCCGGGCAGCAGCGAGAGCGGCCGGACCGCGATCTGCCGCATCGGCACGGACGGTGTGGCACGACGGATGGTCGACATGGTGCAGCCGAACGGGCTCGCTTTCTCCCCTGGTGGCGAGACGCTCTACGCCTCGCAGACCCCCGAGCATAGTGAAGGCGAGATAGCGATCTTCGCCTTCGACTGGGACGGCAACGGTTTATCCAATAGGCGCCGGTTCGCCACGGTCGCGCAAGGGGTTCCGGACGGCTTCACCGTCGATCGGCGGGGATGGCTGTGGAGCAGTTCGGGCGTCGGGGTCGAAGTGTTCGACGACGCCGGTAGTCACCTCGCCACCGTTCCGACGCCGGGGCTGTGCAGCAACTGCGCCTTCGATAGCGACCAGACGCGCTTGTTCGTGACCGGTGGCGCGCATCTCTGGATGCTGACGCTGGGGTAGATCAGCCGCGCTCCCATTCGTGCTCGCGCTCCAGCGAAAGACGATCGCGTCCGGCGGTCAGCAGCGCCTGCTCGCGACCGGCCTCGGCGAAATAGACCGCGACGTTTTGCTCTGCGACGTCACCGTCGATCGCGCGATCCTCGGGCGAGGCGACGTGCCCCACGTAGCGTAGGCTGAGGTCGTAATGCCCGGACCAGAAGAACGGCACGTCGCCGTAGCCATCCTCGACCTGTCCCAGCAGAAGGCGGGCGAGCCATTGCCCCATGCGCTGCGCGACGACCCAATGCTCGACGCGGATAGGATGGCCGAGGCGGCGATCGGGCGCGCTCGCGATGTCGCCGATCGCGTGGATCGCGGGGTCTGACGTACGCAGGTGGTCATCGACCCGAACGCCCCCGCTATCGGCCTTGTCCGCCAGCGCCAGTCCGGCGGCCGCGGCGAGATCGAGCCGCGGTGCGACGCCGATCCCCGCGACGACGACATCACCCGGGACATGGGTGCCGTCATCCAGCGTGGCCGCGTTGCCGTCCCACCGGGCGATGAGGCGACCGGCGTGGAAGGTCACGCCCTTGGCCTCGTGCAGGTCGCGAACCATCGCGCCGACTTCGGCACCGGCGGTCTTTTCTAGCGGCAGGTCGGTGTCGGATACGACCGCTACTTCCAGCCCGCGTCCTATCAGGGAGGCAGCGACTTCCAGCCCGATGTAGCTCGATCCGACGACGATCGCGCGCCGCGCCTGCACGATGGCCGCGATCAGGCGATCGGCGTCGGTCAGCGTGCGTACGACGTAGACATCGTCTCGGTTCGCTCCGAAGAAATCGGGCGACACCGGCTCCGCACCGGTGGCGAGGACGAGCGTGTCATAGGGCAGGGAAGCGCCATCGTCGAACGTCACCGTCTTGCGCTCCCGATCGATCGCCGTAGCTCGCGCGCCGGTGTGCACAGTGACGCCGGCCAACTCGGGTAGCAACATGTCGGCGCGCCCAGCCTTGCCTGCGAGATATTGCTTCGAACAGAAGGTGCGATCGTAGGGTTCTTCGGCTTCATCGCCGATAAGCGTCACTGCCGCGCCCGCACCGTGCCGCGCCAGCATCTCGGCACACGCGTGGCCCGCAGCCCCGGCGCCGACGATGACGACCCGTCCGATCGCCGGAGCGGGCGTTTGCGGTGCCGGATCGGCGGCGGGCGCGGTCGGAGCCACTCGGACCGTTCCGTTCTCTTCCACCACCGCGAAGCGTTCGAGCGGCGCAAAAGCGGGCGCGCCGACCGCTTCGCCGCTCTGTATGTCGAAACGCGCGTGATGCCACGGGCAGCGGATCGTACCGTCAACGACAATGCCGTCCGCCAGCGGTGCCTTAAGATGGGTACACTGTCCCGACAAGGCGCACACGCGCCCGCGATGCCGCACCAGCACGACGTCGGTGCCGTCCACCTCGCCCGCGACGATCCGTCCTTCGATCAATTCGGTGGAGGCGATGCCGTTCGCCAGATCACGTATCGCCATCGCCACCGCCCTTCTCGTAGAGACGCTTGCTCAGCCCGCGCGCTGCAGGTCGGTCGCAGCGAGATGCTCGCCGATAAACCATACCTGCGGCTCGCCGGTCCGTATGATGTCGCTGACCAGCAAGTCATTGGTGCCGTCGTCGCCCGACTCGTCCGCGGCCTTCGCACCTTCGTGCGCTTCCTCCAGCACGAGGCGGTGCGCTTCCAGCAGGCGCGCCAGCATCGTCGGGACGTCCTCACGCCCGCGCGGCGGTCGCGGGATCTTGGTCATCTCAGCCACATCGTGCGGCGTGGCGATGCTGATACCGCCCAGCGCCTGAATCCGTTCGGCGACCATGTCGACGAGTTCGGCCTGCTTCTCGAAATGCGTGTCGAGCAGCAGATGCAGCTGGTAGAAGGTCGCGCCCGACATTTGCCAGTGATGCTTCTTGTACAGGTCACGCAGCATCATCGTGTCGGCGAGAACCTGATTGAGGATTGCGACGCTCTGCTTGCGCGCGTTATCGGACAGACCCAGCGGCAGGTCCTTCAACGTGCCGAACGCCTGAATTTCACGATACGCGATCTCATACTGCGGTTGCGCCTGATCCTTCTTCGCCACGATCTCACTCCGGTATGATGCGAACGAGCCGCCCTAGCGTCTGCTGCGGGCCAGAGTTCCACCGCGGGATCGAAAAAGCTTATTTTTGTTACTCATGAAAATTAATTTCCCGATCGCCGCGGTTAAGGGAACGGTGGCGGTTCTGCATCGTCCAGCAGGGGCTTCAGCTGGAAGAAACCGCGTGACCCAACCCACATTGGTATTTCTACATGCGCTGGGGATGAGCGGCGCCGAATGGGATCTGGTGCGCGAGGCCCTGCCGGATGTGACGTGTCTGGCGCTCGACCTGCCCGGTTTCGGGGCGCGGGCGGGCGAGGGGTACGCCGACGTCGCCGCGATGGTCGACGACGTGACCGCGACCATTCGTCGGCACCGGCTGACGGCATGCGTGCTCGTCGGGCACAGCTTGGGGGGCAAGATCGCGACCCTCGTCGCTGCGCGGGCCGAGGCTGGCGAGGAGGGGCTGTCGGGCATCATCGGCGTCGTGCTGGTCGCTGCCTCGCCGCCGGCGCCCGAGCCGATCGACGACGCCCGCCGCAAGGAGATGATCGGCTGGACCGCAAAGGGCGCGATCGGTCGCCGCGACGCCGAAACCTTCGTCGACAACAACACGGCAGCGCCGTTGTCCGCGCCGATACGCGAAAAGGCCATCGCCGACGTCATGCGGTGTGATCGCGAGGCGTGGCTCGCCTGGCTCGAGCGCGGCGCCGATGAGGACTGGAGCCGCCGCGCCGGTCGCATCGCCATTCCGGCGCTGATAGTTGCGGGAGCCAAGGATGGTGATCTGGGCGAAGCGGCGCAGCGCCGCCTGAACCTGCCGCACTACCCGGCCGGTACGGTTCGCATCGTCGCGGATGCCGCGCACCTGATCCCTTACGAACAGCCCGCCGCGCTCGCGGCGCTGATTGTGGAGCATGTCGCCGCTGTATCCGCCACGGCCCTGCCCGACGGCTTCGCCCGCCTCCTCGCGTCGGACCGCGTCAGCGCGCGCGCGCGGGCGGCGCTGCTGGCGCGCACCCGACCCTTGTCAGACGAGGCATCCGGCTGGTCGGTCGCGCAACTGGAGACGGTCTGCGCCTTGGTCGCGCAGGTGCTGCCCGACGTCGGCGCCGATCGGGGGCTCGCCCGCCGTATCGGGATCGCGGTGCACGGCGCCAGCGATGGCTGGCGCTTCGCGGACCTGCCGCCCGATGCGGAGGCGTGGAACTGGGGGCTTGCGACTCTGGATGCCCTAACCGGCAGTTTCGCAGCGCTTCCGGCAGCGGATCAGGCCGGCTGGCTGACCCGCATCGATGCTGGGGAAGCGGGGATCGATGACGAGGTCGAGCGCCTTTCCCCCGCCCAAATGACGCTCTGGTTCCAGGACGTCCGGGCTGAGATTGTGCGGCAATGGATCGCGACACCTGCCGCGATGGCCGCGATCGGTTATGACGGCTTCGCGGTCGGCGGCGATGGCCCGCGTAAGCAGGGCTACACGCGCACCGCCGCCGATGACCTGGAGCGCTGGCGGCGTGACGCCGAGGTGGCGGCATGAGCCGCACTCCCTTCGCCGACTATGACGAGGTGGATGCGGTCGTCGTCGGCACCGGCGCGGGCGGCGCGCCGCTGTTGGCGCGCCTGGCGGAGGCAGGGCTGTCGGTCGTCGCGCTGGAGGCCGGTCGGGCGTTCCGTCCGCACGAGCATGTTGCCGACGAACTGGCGGCCGACATCTATTGGATGGAGGAGCGGCTGAGCGGCGGGGACAACCCGACTTCCTTCGGCGCGAACAACTCGGGCATGGGTGTCGGTGGATCGACGCTGCACTGGGGTGCCTTCTGCCCCCGCCCCGATGCTCGCGACCTGCGACTGAAGACGCTGACCGGGCACGGCGCCGACTGGCCGATCGCCCATGGCGAGCTGATCGAGTACATCCGCCGGGTCGAGGCGGAAACCGGCGTATCGGGTCCCGCTCATTATCCCTGGGACGATACGCGCCGCTATGCCTATCCCCCGGTCGCGCGCAACGCGCCTGCCGACGCGATGGCGCGGGGTTGCGCCGCGATCGGGATCACCGCGACCGACGCCCCGGCTGCGCTGGTATCGCGCGACCGCGATCAGCCCGATTGGGGCCAGCGGCAGGCCTGCGTCAATTGCGGCACCTGTCACCAAGGCTGCCGCAATGCCTCCAAGACGAGCATGGATACCACCTACCTCCCGCGCGCGGTGGCCAGCGGTGCGGAGGTGCGGTCCGAGGCGCGGGTCGTATCGTTCGAGTTCGACGGCGCTGGTCGGATCACGGCGGTGGTCTATCGCCGGCATGGCGAGGAGCGGCGGCAGCGCTGCCGCGCGGTGTTCCTGTGCGCGGGCGGGGTCGAAACGCCGCGCCTGCTGCTGAACCTTGGGATCGCCAATTCCAGCGGACAGGTCGGGCGCAACTTCATGGCGCATGTCGCGACGCAGGTGTGGGGCAGCTTCGACGCGACGATGCGGATGAATCGCGGCTACCCCTCGTCGCTCATCACCGAAGACCTGATGCACCCCGAAGGCGCAGATTTCGCGGGCGGCTATCTGATCCAGAGTCTGGGCGTCCTGCCGGTGACCCTCGCCACCGGGCTGGCGCGCGGCGCAGGACTGTGGGGCGAGCCGTTGCAGCAGCGCTTGCGCGAGTACAACCGGATGGGCGGTATCGGGATCAACGGCGATTGCCTGCCCCACCCCGACAATCGACTGACGCTGTCGGACGAGGTGGACGGCTTCGGCCAGCGCAAGGCGCGGATCGACTTCAGCTACCACGCCAACGAGTGCGCGATGGACCGCCACGCGCGCCGCACGATGACCGCGATCTGGGAAGCGGCGGGCGCGAACGACATCTTCGCGGTCGATCGCTCCGCGCATACGATCGGCACCTGCCGGATGGGCGAGGATCGCGACGCGGCGGTCGTCGACCCCGACGGGCGCAGTTTCGATATCCCCAATCTGCTGATCTGCGACAATTCCGTCTTCCCCAGCGCGCTCGCGGCCAATCCGGCGCTGACCATCATGGCGCTGTCGCTTCGAACGGCGGACCGCTTCATCGCGGCGGGGCGGTAGATGCCTGACGTTCTTCGCCCGCTCGCCCATGGAGTCCCCGATGTCCAATTCGCAGCTTGATGGCCACGTCGCGATCGTGACCGGTGCCAGCTCGGGCATCGGCCTGGAAGTGGCCGACGCGCTCGCCGCCGCCGGGGCGGCGGTGGTCGTGAACTATCATTCCGATGCCGATGCCGCCGAGGACTTGGTGAAGCGGATCCGCGCGGATGGCGGTCGGGCGATCGCAGTCGGTGCCGACGTGTCCGACGAGCAAGCAGTCGTGCGCCTCTTCGACGAAGCGGCGACGTCGTTCGGGCGCATCGACGTGTTGGTCGCCAATTCCGGGTTGCAGAAGGATGCGGCGATCGCCGACATGACGCTCGCCGAGTGGAACACCGTCATCGACGTCAACCTGACGGGACAATTCCTTTGTGCGCGTGAGGCGGTGCGTCGCTTCCGCGCCCAGCCGGACGACGCGCGGCCCGCGCGCAGCAACGGATGCATCGTGACGATGAGCTCGGTGCATGAGGTGATCCCCTGGGCCGGGCACATCAATTACGCCGCCTCCAAGGGCGGCAGCCGGATGCTGACGCGATCTCTGGCACAGGAAGTCGCCGCCGACGGCATCCGCGTCAACGCCGTCGCGCCGGGTGCCATCCGTACGCCGATCAACAAGGAGGCGTGGGAAACCCCGGAGGCGCTCGAACAGCTGCTGCGGCTGATTCCCTATGGCCGGATCGGAGAACCTGACGACGTGGCCCGTGCGGTCGTCTGGCTCGCGTCGGACGATGCCGATTACGTCACCGGCACCACGCTGTTCGTCGATGGCGGCATGACGCTGTATCCCGAATTCCGCGACAATGGCTGAGCCGCTTGGTGCCACCGGGCCTGAGCCGCTCCGCTCGATCGGCGACCACGGGATCATCGGCGATCTCGAAACCGCGGCGCTCGTCGCGCGAGATGCTACGATAGACTATCTCTGCTGGCCGTCGCTCGACAGCCCGACCATCTTCGCGGACCTGCTCGATCCGGGAAATGGGGGCGCGTTCACGCTGCAACCGCAGCTGGATGCGTCGGAGAATCTGCAGCTCTACGTGCCCGACACCAACGTGCTGCTGACCCGCTGGATGGCCGAGGGAGGGAGCGCGGAGGTCGTCGACCTGCTTCCGCTACCCGACGCGCGGGCGCACCCGGATGGCGCTGCCCGCTGCCTGATCCGCCGCGTCTGCGTGACGCGCGGTACGATCCGCTTCCGCGTCAGCTGCACGCCGAGGTTCGACTATGCGCGTGATACGCCGGCCATCGACACCTCCGGCAACGGCGTCCGCTTCGTCGGACGCGACCTGAGCTTGCGGATGTTTGCGTCCATCCCCTTGGAGTCCGATCCAGGTGGCGTCGTCGCGTACTTCACCTTGAACGACGGGGAAAGCGCGTGGTTCGTGCTCGGGGACGACAGCCTGCCGCGCCCTTCAGACGCGGCAATCGAGGCCGATATCGCGGCGACGTCCGCGGCTTGGCGTCGCTGGACCGAGAAGTCGCTCTATCGCGGACGCTGGCGTGAGCCGATGACGCGCTCGGCGCTGGCGCTCAAGCTGCTGACGTCGGCGCGGCACGGGTCGATCGCTGCGGCGGCGACCTTCGGCCTGCCGGAGGCGACCGGGGCGGAGCGGAACTGGGATTACCGCGCCACCTGGATCCGCGACGCCTCCTTCACCGTCTACGCGTTTCTCCGAATGGGCTTTATCGACGAGGCCGAACATTTCAACCGATGGGCCGGCGCTCGCGTGATGGCCGCCAGCCCCGATGCGCCGATCCGCATCATGTATGCCATCGACGGCGGCGAAGCCGCCGACGAAGAAGAGCTGCCGCATTTGGCGGGCTATGCCGGCAGCCGACCGGTGCGGATCGGCAACGCCGCCCATGCCCAGACCCAGCTCGACATTTTCGGCGAGCTGCTCGACAGCGTCTATCTGTCGAACAAGTACGGCACCGCGATCAGCCACGAAGGCTGGCAGCATGTGCGCGGCATCGTAGATTACGTCATCGACCATTGGCACGAGGCGGACGCCGGCATCTGGGAGATCCGCGGCGAACCGCGGCATTTCCTCCATTCGCGGCTGATGTGCTGGGTCGCGCTGGATCGCGCGATCCGGCTGGCATTGCAGCGCTCGCTTACCGCCCCGCTCGTCGAGTGGGCCCAAACCCGTGACGCTATCGCCGAAGACATCTGGGCGAACTTCCGCCACCCGGAACATGGTTATTTCGTCCAGGAACGCGGCGGGACGGCGCTCGACGCCGCGTTGCTGATGATGCCGCTGGTCCGCTTCGTCTCCTCGACCGATCCGGTTTGGCTGAAGACACTGGACGCGATCGGTGCCGATCTGCGCGACGACGGGCTCGTCTATCGCTACCGCAATGCCGACGGGTTGGAGGGCGGCGAGGGTGCGTTCACGACCTGCACCTTCTGGTATGCCGAATGCCTCGCGCGCGCCGGGCGGATGGACGAGGCGCAACTGATTCTCGGAAAGGGCATGGCCTACGCCAACGGGTTGGGCCTGTTTTCGGAGGAAGTCGATCGGCGCGGGCATCCGCTGGGCAATTTTCCGCAGGCGCTGACCCATCTGGCCTTCATCAGCGCGGCCTATTTCATCGATCGCAAGCTCGATCCGACCTACCGTCCGCATTGGGCGCCCTGATGCGGTCGGAACCGCTTGGCGGTCCGGTGCGTCTGCCCTCGCCCCCTCCCGGAGACATGATATGAGCCTCGCATCCGCCTTCGGCTTCGGCCCCAAGGTCCGGTACGCCATCGTTGGCCTCGGCGACATCGCGCAGGAAGCGCTGATGCCCGGCGTCCATCATACCGGCAACTCGACGATCACGGCGTTGGTGTCGGACGATCCCGAGAAGCTGCGCGCGCTGGGAAAGCGCTACAGTGTCGACCATCTCTATCCCTACGATCGCTTTGGCGAACTGCTGGCGTCGGGCGAGATCGACGCGGTCTATATCGCGACGCCGAACTGGCGGCACGCCGAGTTCGCTATCCCCGCGCTGAACGCCGGCATCCACGTCCTGTGCGAGAAGCCGCTGGAAATCTCGGCGGCGAAGTGCCGTGAGATCATCGCTGCTTCCGAGGCGACGGGCGCGAAGCTGATGACCGCCTATCGCCTGCATTTCGAGCCCGCGACGCTCGACGCGATCCGCCGCATCCGCGACGGCGAACTGGGCGAGCTGATCACGTTTTCCTCCTGCTTCGCGCAGATGGTCGATCCCGCGAACCACCGCGCGACCAGCGGGATCGAAGCGGGACCGCTGTTCGACATGGCGCCCTATCCGATCAACGCCATCCGTTATCTTTTCGGTGCGGAACCGGTGGAGGTCGTCTCCGCGGTCGGCACGCGGCATCCGGCCTCGGGCGTCGGTGACTTCGACGACACTGTCGCGGTGACGCTGCGGATGCCGGCCGACCGGTTCGCACAATTCACGGTCAGCTATTACGCCAACGACATCGACACGCTGGTCATCGCGGGCACGGAAGGGTCGATCCAGATGAGCCCCTGTTACGGCTTCCAGAACGGGCTGGAACAGCGTCGGCAGGTGGGAGGCGAAAAGGTCGACGAGACGTTCACGGCGACCGACCAGTTCGGTGGCGAGTTGCGTTACTTCTCCGATTGCATTCTCAACGACAAGACGATCGAGCCCGACGGCCAGGAAGGACTGGTCGACCTCGTCGTGATCGAGGCGATCGTCGAGGCGCTGAAGACGCAGGGGCGGATTGCGATCGAGCGGGTCGAAAGAACGCACCGGATCGGTACGACCGCGCAAGGGCAGAAGCTGCGCCCGGTTTCCGCGCCTGAACCAGTCAACGCTTCGAGCCCGTCACGCGACTGATGGGCCTAATCTCCGAGCAGGGCTCCTGATCGTTAACTTCGTACTGGATACCACCGACCATGTCCGACCATTCCGCATCGCCCGTATTGCAGCCCGTCCAGATCGGTGACCTGGCGCTGCGAAACCGCATCGTCATGGCGCCGCTGACGCGCAGCCGTTCGAATGACGACGGTATCCCGCCTGCGTTTGCCGCCGACTATTACGCGCAGCGCGCCGATGCCGGCATCATCATCAGCGAGGCGACCAACATCTCTCCGCAGGCCGTCGGCTATGCACTTACGCCCGGCATCTGGAACGAGCAGCAAGTGGAGGCGTGGCGCTCGATCGTTAAGGCTGTCCATGATCGCGGCGGCAAGATGTTTCTTCAGTTATGGCACACTGGCCGCATTTCGCATCCGGACCTGCAGGGCGGGGCGCTGCCGGTTGCGCCATCGGCGATCAAGCCGGTCGGGCAGGCGTTCACCAAAGACGGGATGAAGGACCACGTCACGCCTCGCGCGCTGGAAACCGATGAGATCTCCAGCATCGTCGAAGACTATCGTCGCGCCGCCATCAACGCCAAGGCGGCTGGGTTCGACGGAGTCGAGGTCCATTCGGCGAACAACTATCTACTCGAACAGTTCGTCCGCGACAGCACGAACCGGCGCACTGACCGCTATGGCGGGTCGATCGAAAACCGGCTGCGTTTCCCCCTTGAGGTCGTCGACGCTGTCGTCGGCGTGTGGGGGGCGGGCCGCGTCGGCATCCGCCTGTCGCCGGCGACGACGATGCCCGGCGAGACGCCGCTCGACAGCACGGTGATGGAAACCTTTGGCACCTACGTCGATGCGCTGTCGCAACGCGGGCTGCTCTATGTCCACGACATCGAAGGTGTGACGCAGCAGACCCGCGACGCAGACGGTGTCGATTTTGCAGCGCTACGAAAGCGATTTGGCGGAACGTATATCGCAAACAACCAGTACACGCTGGAGCTGGCGGAAGAGGTTCTGAAGCGGGGTGATGCCGACCTATTTAGCATGGGACGGCCATTCATCGCCAACCCCGACCTCGTAGATCGCTTGCGCACCAGTGCGCCTCTCGCTGAGGCGCCGAAAGAATATTGGTATGGGGGCGGGTCGGTTGGATATTCCGACTGGCCTACCATGCGCGGCGACCGGCATGGTGACTGAGGGCACCGTCAAACCAAATGCACCGGCTGGTAATCGGGTGAGGGTGGGGTAGGTCAGGGGGCATGCCCCGCCCGCGCAAGCCACCCTCACCGTTTCGCTACTTCAACTCGTCCCCTGAGGTGATCCGGCTGGTGGTGCTGATGTACGTGCGCTTTCCGTTAAGCCTGCGGAACGTCGAGGACCTGCTGTTCGAGCGCGGGATCGACATCTGCCGCGAGACGGTCAGGCTGTGGTGGAACAGGTTCGGTCCGCTGTTCGCCGGTGACATCCGCCGCCAGCGGGTGAGCCGGATGCGCGGCTTACGGCACTGGCGCTGGCACCTGGACGAGATGTACGTGAAGCTGAACGGCGAGATGGTCTACCTGTGGCGAGCGGTGGATCATAAGGGTGAGGTGCTGGAAAGCTACGTCACCAAGACCCGCGACAAGGCAGCGGCACTCGCGTTCATGAAGAAGGCGCTGAAGCG
>CAJYRU010000240.1 GCA_913777295.1 uncultured Sphingomonas sp.
TGTTCGCGGTACTGGCTGCGCTGGTGCTGTTCGGCTGGCCGTATATCGCCAACCATTTCTTCCCGGCCGCCAACCCGCCGGTGACGAAGCTGGAGGACGGCAAGAGCAAGCCCGTCGCCAATCCCGCTACCGACCCCGCCGCCGATACCGCCGACGCGATTCGCGACCGGGCGATCGTCCTGCGCGAAACGCCGCGTGTGGCGATCGAGACGCCGGCGGTGCGCGGGTCGATCAACCTGCGCGGCGGGCGCATCGATGACCTGGTGCTGCTGCGCCACAAGGAAACCATCGCCAAGGATTCGCCCCCCGTCCGGCTGTTGTCGCCGTCGGGTACGGCCGATGCCTATTTCGCGCAGTTCGGCTGGAGTGGCACCGGCATCACCCCGCCGCCCGCCGACGCGCTGTGGACCGCGTCGGGCAACAAGCTGACGCCGACCACCCCGGTCACGCTGACGACGCAGGCGGGCAGCCAGCGTTACCTGATGCAGATTTCGGTCGACGCCAACTATATGTTCACCGTGCGCCAAAGCATCGTGAACACCGGTGCGCAGCCGGTGCAGGTCGCGACCTATGGCCTGCTCAGCCGCCGCGGTGCGCCGGTCGACAAGGACACGATGACCATCCAGGTCGGCCCGATCTACGAAGCCGGCAACGGCGTGAAGTTCGACGTCGACTACAAGGACATCGACGCCACCCCGACGACCTTCAGCGCGAAGGGTGGCTGGCTCGGCTTCACCGACCATTACTGGATGACCGCGCTGATCCCCGATCAGAACGTGCAGCACGGCCTGTCGCTGAAGGGCGGCGACCAGCGGCACCAGGCGGATTACCGCTCGCCCACCCTCGCCACGCTGAACCCGGGTCAGGCGATGACGCAGAGCGCGCGCTTCTTTGCCGGTGCCAAGGAGAACAAGGTCCTGAATGCGTATGAGGAACAGGGCGTGCCCTATTTCTCGCGCTCGATCGACTGGGGCTGGTTCCGCGTCGTCGAGGAGCCGATCTTCGTCTATCTCGACTGGCTGTTCCGCATGGTCGGCAATTTCGGCGTCGCGATCATCCTGCTGACGCTGACCATCCGCGGTCTGATGTTCCCGATCGCCCAGCGCCAGTTCGCGTCGATGGCGGCGATGCGCGCCATCCAGCCCAAGCTGAAGGTGCTGCAGGAACGCTACAAGGACGACAAGCCGCGCCTCCAGCAGGAGATGATGGCGCTGTACAAGACGGAGAAGGTCAACCCGGTCGCCGGCTGTCTGCCGACGCTGATCCAGATTCCGATCTTCTACGCGCTGTACAAGGTGCTGTTGCTGACCATCGAGATGCGCCACCAGCCGTTCGTCGGCTGGATCAAGGATCTGTCCGCGCCCGATCCTGCGACGATCCTGAACCTGTTCGGCTATCTCGACTTCACCCCGCCGCACTTCCTGGCGATCGGCATCGTGCCGGTGCTGCTCGGCATATCGATGTACTTCCAGTTCAAGCTGAACCCGGCGCCGATGGACGACATGCAGAAGCAGGTCTTCGGACTGATGCCATGGGTGCTGATGTTCATTATGGCCCCCTTCGCAGTCGGCCTGCAGGTCTACTGGATCACGTCGAACCTGCTGACCATCGCCCAGCAGCAGCTGCTCTATTCGCGGCATCCGGCGCTCAAGCAGGCTGTGCCCAAGTGAACGACCTGCCACCCCCGCCGCCCGGCGACGACCGCTTCGATCCCGACCAGATCGAAGCGGCGCGCAAGATCTTCGCGGGGCCGATCCAGTTCCTGAAGTCGGCGCCATCGCTCGATTACCTGCCCTCGCCCGACGTGCCGGAAATCGCGTTCGCCGGCCGGTCGAACGTCGGCAAGTCGTCGCTGCTCAACGCGCTGACCGGTCGCACGTCGCTGGCACGGACCTCAGTCACGCCGGGGCGGACGCAGGAACTGAACTTCTTCGACATCGGCACGCCACTAAAACTGCGGCTGGTCGACATGCCCGGATACGGGTTTGCCAAGGCGCCCAAGGACATGGTTCGCAAGTGGCGCTATCTGGTGAACGACTATCTGCGCGGGCGGCAGGTGTTAAAGCGCACCCTCGTGCTGATCGATTCGCGCCACGGCATCAAGGATGTCGACCGCGAGGTGTTCGAGATGCTGGACAAGGCCGCGACCAGCTATCGCATCGTCCTGACCAAGACCGACAAGATTAAGGCGACCGAGCTGGAAGACGTCTATGCCGCGGTCGGCGAGGAGGTGCGCAAGCGTCCGGCGGCGCATCCCGACGTCATCTCGACGTCGAGCGAGAAGGGCATGGGCATCGCCGAACTGCGCGCGGCGGTGATCGAATCGATCGGGTAATGCCTCGTCATTCCGGCGGAGGCTGGAATGACGATCGACGCCCACCGCCCCCTATCAAATGTTCGTCATTCCCGCGAAGGCGGGAATCCATACCCGCTGGCCTTTCGATCGAGACGCGACGTTAGCGCATATGGACTCCCGCCTTCGCGGGAGTGACGAAGGGGAGCGCTGCGTACAACGAGCTGGACGATCACGCTGCTACTAACTCTGCTTAGACGCGAACAACCCGGCCCCCAGTGCGACTGCACCGACCGACAGCGCACACGCCACGATCATCAACGCTCCGTCGCGCACCAGCAGCGCAATGCCGAACGCCATGATCGCCGCCATCGGCGCGGTGCTGGCAAAGGGCAGCAGTTCGAGCGGCGGGACGGTCAGGCACAGCAGGATCACCGCCACGCCTGCGACCTTGACCATCGGCCCCCTAGTCAGTGCCGGCAACCGGCCGTGAAACCATTTGTCCATCCGCCGGGCGATCGGCCGCGTCTTGTCGGCCACCTTCACCAGTTTCTCTCCCTTCAGCCCGCGATTGGCGAGGAACCCCGGCAACCACAGATGCTTGCGGCCCAGCACCAGCTGTACCGCCAGCAGGATCATCACCACTGCCATCGCCGTCGGCAGGCCCGGAATGCCGCCAACCGGGGAGATGTCGATCAGCGGAAAGATGATGAAGAACGGACCATAGGCGCGCTGGCCCAGCGCCTCCAGCGCGTCGCCCAGCTTCGCCTTGTCCTCGCCGGCCCGCTCGCCCAGTTCCTTCAACCGGTCGAGAACCTCGCCCACGCTGTGCGGATCGCCGCTTTTGTCGTTTTCCGCCATGATCTTGCCAACGGATCGTTCCGGCCCCGGTTCCAATCGCTCGACATGGCCGCCCGCGCATGGCACGACCCGGCCCATGCTGAAGCTCATCATCGGGAACAAGGCCTATTCCTCCTGGTCGCTGCGCGGCTGGCTGGCGGCCAAGCTGTCGGGCCTGCCGTTCGAGGAGGTCGTCGTGCCGCTCTACGACGCCGACTGGGACAAGCGCCGCGAGGGCGACGAATTCGCGCCGTCATCGGGCAAGGTGCCGATCCTGTGGGATGGCGACGATATCGTCGTGTGGGACAGCTTGGCGATCGTCGAATATCTGAACGAGAAGTCGGGCGGCGACAAATTCTGGCCGGCCGATCCGGCGGCACGCGCGATGGCGCGGTCGATGGCGGCGGAAATGCATTCGGGCTTTGCCCCCTTGCGTCGCAAGCACAGCATGAACGTCCGCCAGGTCTATGATCCCGTTCAGCCCGACGCCGATGTCGCCGCCGACCTGTCGCGCATCTACGAGCTATGGGCGCAGGCGCGCGCCCGCTTCGGCCAGGGCGGCGACTATCTGTTCGGCGAATTCGGCGCGGTTGACATCATGTTCGCGCCGGTCGCGACGCGCATCGTCACCTATTCGCTCCCCTGCCCGCGGTTCGCGATGGGGTACATCATCACCCTGTTGCAGCACCCGTGGATGCAGGACTGGATCGCCAGCGCGCAGGAAGAGGAATGGGTGCTGGAGCAGTATGAGCAGCCGGTGAAGTAATCCTCCCCGGCACGGGGAGGACCTTACTGCAGAAACGCCGCGATCGCGTCGCCCAGCTCCTTCTTCACCACCGCGCTCATATGGTTGCCCGGCGTCTCGACCAGCCGCGCATCGCCCAGCAGTTCGGCCAGCGCGCGGTGGCTGCCATTATCGTCATCCTCCTCGCCCGCCAGTACCAGCACCGGTTGCGCAATAGCAGCCAGCGCCTCGCGCGACGTATCGACGAACGTGTCGAGGATGCCGAGCAACGCCACCGGGTCACCGCCGGTCGTCTTCAGGAACGCCTCGGCCATCCACTCCGGCGATCCGCGTTCGAAACTGCCGAGGTTGGTCAGGATGCGCCGGAAATGCGCCGCGCGCCGCCCGGTGTCGAGCAGCCCTTCCAGCCCCATGCCGCTCAGCACGATCTTCCCCGGCGCCGCGCCCATCGTGACCATCCGCACGACGGTCCGGGCGCCCAGCGAATAGCCGCCCAGATCATAGTCGCTCAGCCCCAGATGGGCGAGCAGCGCCATCCCGTCACGGGCCAGTGCGTCGGGCGGATAGGCCGCGGCATCATGCGGCCGCGCGCTGTCCCCGTGCGCGCGCAGGTCGGGCATGATGACCCGTCGGCCCAGCGCCGCGACCTTGGCCGCATGGCCATATTTGATCCAGTTGGTCGCGGCGTCGCTGAAATAGCCATGGATCAGCACGACCGGCCGCCCCTCGCCCATCTCGGCCCAAGCGATCTCGACCCCGTCGAAGCTCGCGAAACGATGGGTGGTGACGGGGGGCTGGCTCACGATCATGCGGTCCTTGGATCGGGGTTGCGGAAAGGGGCTATGCGCGGACCGATCGCACCTGTCGAGCCGCTGCCCCGCCATTTGCCACTTCACCAGCGCACGAAACCAAGTTAGTATCCAGAGCAACAAAAGAACAAGCGGGAGAGGATGCCGGCCAGCCCGGAGACCATGCCATCGCCCCCGCCCTGCCCCATAGCGCCGTACCGCACAGCCGGTCCGAAGATGTCTACGCGATCATCGTCGGCTGCGTGATGATCGCGCTCGGCCTGGCGATGCTGCGCGCGGCCGGGCTGGTGACGGGGGGCATCGCCGGGGTCGCGCTGCTGGTATCCTATCTGGTGCCGCTGCCGACCGGCGTGCTGTTCACGCTCATCAACGTGCCGTTCTTCCTGTTTGCCAGGCGCGCAATGGGGTCGCGCTTCATGTGGCGCACCATCGCGGTCAATGCCGGTATCGCGGTGTTTTCGACCATGGCGCGCTATGGATTTCGCATCGTCGAGGTGCATCCGGCCTTTGCCGCCATCGCCGGCGGCACCGTGATCGGAATGGGCATCCTCGCGCTTGCCCGGCATGATGCCGGCGTCGGCGGGACCGGCGTCATCACCTTGTGGCTGCAACGCACGCGTGGATGGAATGCCGGCCGGACGCAGATCGCGATCGACCTCGGCATCCTCGCGGCGTCCTTCGCGGTCGTCGCCCCGACCAAGGTCGCCTGGTCGGCACTGAGCGCAGCGGCGATCAGCGGCATCCTGATCGCGTGGCACCGGCCGGGGCGCTACACCGGCTATTGATCGGTCAGGCCGCGATCGCACCGGCCATTTCGTTGTCGCGCAACATCGTCGATGCGCGTTCGGTTGCGCGGCGAATATCCTCAGCCAGCGACTTCACCTCGCGCGCGACGACCGCAAAGCCGGTCCCGGCTTCGCCCGCCCGCGCCGCCTCGATCGCCGCGTTCAGCGCGACGAGGCGGGTCTGTGCGGTGATGTCGCCGATCGACGTCACGATCGCCGCCAGCTGCGTCATCACCGTGCGCAGCGCATCCGCCTGTCCTTCCAGTCGCGTACGGAACCGCTGCCCCTCGTCGAGGCGCGTCTGCACCTCGCGTTCCAGCAGCACCTGCCGGGTCAGGTCGGTCGCGATCTTGACGATGGACGACGGCCTGCCATCGGGATCGAGGATCGGATTATAGGTCGCCTGCAACCACACGTCGCGGCCCAGCCGGTCGACCCGGCGGTACAGCCCGCCATCGAACGCGCCCTGCCCCAGCTTGCGCCAGAATTGCGCATAGTCCGCGGAATTGCTGTCGATCGGGCGGCAGAAGATGCGGTGGTGGTGTCCGCGCACCTGCGCCAGCGCATAGCCCATTGTTTCGAGGAACAGGTCGTTCGCCCACAACACGGTGCCGTCCAGCGCGAACTCGACCACGGCCTGCGACCGGCAGATCGCTTCCCACGCGCCAAGGTATAGCGCGCCATCCCGGATACTCTGCGTGTCCATGCGCAAACATTACGCGCGCGCGGTTAAGACCGTCTTAGGAAACGAGGGTGCCGACCGCAGTTCGGGGTACGCCATCGTACCGATCGACACAGGCCGCGCCGCACCGCTTTCGATGGATCCCCCGGAACCGGTCCGGGGGACAACGCATCGACCGGGATCAGTCCTTCTTCAAATGCCGCCGGCCCAGCAGTTCGGCGATCTGCACCGCGTTCAAGGCCGCACCCTTGCGCAGATTGTCCGACACACACCACAGCGCCAGACCGTTCTCGACGGTCGCATCCTCGCGCACGCGGCTGACATAGGTCGCGAAGTCGCCGACGCATTCGATCGGCGTCGCGTATCCGCCGTCCTCGCGCTTGTCGACCAGCATGATGCCGGGCGCCTCGCGCAGGATCTTCTGCGCGTCCTCTGCCGACAGCTCGTTTTCCATCTCGATGTTGATCGCCTCGCTGTGGCCGACGAATACCGGCACGCGGACGCAGGTCGCGACGACCTTGATCTTGGGGTCGAGGATCTTCTTGGTTTCGACCACCATCTTCCACTCTTCCTTGGTCGATCCGTCGTCGAGGAAGCTGTCGATGTGCGGGATCACGTTGAACGCGATCTGCTTGGTGAACTTCTTCGGCTCGGCGCTGTCGCCGACGAAGATATTGCGGCTCTGTTCGAACAGCTCGTCCATCCCCGCCTTGCCTGCGCCCGACACCGACTGGTACGTCGCGACGACGACGCGCGTGATCTTCGCGGCATCGTGGATCGGCTTCAGCGCGACGACCATCTGCGCGGTCGAGCAATTGGGGTTGGCGATGATGTTCTTCGCCTTGTACCCGTCGATCGCCTCCGGGTTCACTTCCGGCACGATCAGCGGCACGTCGGGATCCATGCGGTACAGCGAGGAATTGTCGATCACCGTGCACCCGGCGGCGGCGAACTTCGGTGCATAGACCTTGGTCGCCTCGCTACCGATCGCGAACAGCGCCATGTCCCAGCCGGTCGGATCGAAATGCTCGATATTCTGGATCTTGTACTGCTTGCCGGTCTCGCCGAAGTCGGCCATGTCGCCGGCCGAGCGCGACGATGCCAGCACCGCCAGATCGTCGATCGGAAACTCGCGCTCCGCCAGGATGTTTAGCATTTCGCGACCGACATTGCCGGTCGCGCCGGCGACGACTACCCGATAACCCACTTGCTTACTCCGCGATCAAATCTTGCGCGCGGCATAGCCCTTTCGCAGCTTTTGTAAAGTCACGCCGCCGCCAGCGTCGGCCCCGACAGCGGTTCGGGCGTCAGGTCGGGTCGTTTGCGAAACGGCTGGCGCTGCCAATAGGCCAGGCTGCGCCACGCCCATTCCAGCGGCCCCATGGCGAACCAGTGCGCCCACAGATTGGCGGAGACGGCGCTCGCCACGATCACCCCGGTCGCGATCGCGAACTGCCCGGCATGGCCGTATCGATCCCACAGGTTCAGCCCATAGGGCGCGAACAGGAGGTGCAGCCCGATGATCTGTTCGAGGAAATAGACCGAGAATGCCATCCGCCCGACCGCCCGGAACGGGTGCAGCATCCGCGCGCCCATCACCGACTTCATCGCCAGGTTGACGGCCGCGACGTGGCCGATGCTGACCGCGATCCGCGCCGCCTCCTGCGTGAACCAGATCGTCTTTGCATTGAACTGGAACGGCAGCAATTCCCACACGCCATAGGCCCGCGCCCCCAGTCCGACGCCATAGGCCGCCAGCATCAGCCCCGCATAGAAGCGCCGCGAGCGCCCGCCCTGGATCACCCGCCATTTCCACAGCGCGATCCCGATCAGCATCGTGCAGAACGCCTCGATCACCGCAATGCCGGCCATCCCCTTGCCGACCATGAACGTCAGCCACGCGTTCCACATATAGCCGGCATAGGCCGTCAGGCCGGCCGGCGCACGCCGCGCCTGACGTTCCTTTACAAGGTCGCGTGCCGCCTTCTCGGACGGCTGGCGCCGGGCGATCTTCTTGTCCAGTTCGGCCAGTGCCGTCGCATCGTCCTTCGCGACGGGGCGTCCGGCGGCTTGTGCCGCCCGCGCCTGTTCGACCTTGGCCATCATCGTCACCCGCGCGGCATATTCCATGCCGCCGGTGACCGCAGTGAACAGCGCGAACAGGCTGCCGATCGCCACCAGCGCCTTCGGCCCCAGCAGGCGAAACGGGAACAGGAACAGCGACGCTACGGCATAGATGGTCAGGATGTCGCCGACCCACAGGACGAGGAAGACATTGACCAGCCCGAAGAACAACAGCCACAGGGTCCGGCGATAGAACAGGTCGGCGACCGCAACCGGCCCGTCGGGCCGCATCGCCCGCGCCGTCAGCACCATGAACCCCGCGCCGAACAACAGCTCCAGCACGCCGCGCTGTGTTCCCTCCAGGACGATATTGACGAAACCGAAGGTGAACTTGTCGAGCGGCGTCCACCCGACATAGCGAGGGTCGAGGAACAGTTTCGTCACCGACGACGCCTGCGTCGTGACGTTCATGTAATAGATGGCGAAGATGGCCAGCCCGCGCAGGACATCCAGCACCTCGATCCGCGCGCGCCCCGTCACCGGCGCGATCCCGACTGCCGCTTCCCCCATCGGTCGACTCCCCCAAGTCCTGCCGCAAAGGCTAGGTTTCGGGGGAGACGCCGGTCAATACCTCATTTGGAGGGCTTGTCCTTCACCTGCCGGTCGAGGAAGTTCAGGATGGTATTCCACAGATGCTCGCTGACGCCCGCCCCGCCGACGCGGTGGGTCTGCCCGGGATAGAGCATCAGCTCGAACGGCGTCGCCGATTTCTGCATCGCCGCCATCATCGCGGTCGAATGTTCCAGCACGACGTTGTCGTCGGCCATGCCGTGGATCAGCAGCAGCGGATCGGTGATCTTCGCCGCATCCGCCACGGTCGCCGACGTGGCATAGGCTTCGGGGACGGTACGCGGATCGCCCATATAACGTTCGGTATAATGGGTGTCGTACAGTTCCCACCGCGACACCGGCGCGCCCGCCACGCCCGCCGCAAACACGCCCGGCGCCTTCTCCAGCATCTTCAGCGTCATATAGCCGCCATAGGACCAGCCATAGGTCGCGATCTTGTCCGCCGCGACGAACGGCAGCGTCTTCAGGTAATTGGCGCCCGCAATCTGGTCCTCGACCTCGACCGATCCCATCGCGTGGAAAATCTGGTTCTCGAACGCCTTGCCGCGCTCGGGTGAGCCGCGATTGTCGATCTCAAACCAGATCCATCCCTTATCGACCAGATACTGGCGCAGCGCCCCGCCCCATGCCCGGCGCACGACCTGACTGCCCGGCCCGCCATAGTGCGAGAAGAACACCGGGTAGCGCTTCCCCGGCTCCAGCTTCGGCGTAATCATGTTCCAGTGCAGCACCGATCCGTCGGCGGCCTTGATCTCGCCGAACTGGGTCGGGCGATGGCTGGCGACATAGGGGGCATAGGGATGGTCGCCGGTCAGCGCATTCTCGTTGATCCACGCAATCCGCTTCGCATTCGTATCCGCCAGATAGGTCTGCGCCGGCTGGTCAGGGTTGGACCGCGTGACGATCAGCCGCGACGCCTTGCCGTCCATCGACGCGCCGTACGACCAGCCGGCCTCCGTCATCCGCGTGACATTGCCCGGCTTGGACAGGTCGACCCGATACAGCTGGCGCTCCAGCGTGTCGTCCTTGTTCGCCAGGAAATAGACGCGGCCCTTCGCTTCATCGATCCCGGCCAGGTCGGCGACCATCCACTTGCCGCTCGTCAGCTGCGTCCACTTACCCGCCTGCCAGCGGTATAGATGGCCATAGCCGTCACGCTCCGACCACCAGATCAGACTGCCGTCCTTCATCAGGTGATAGGCGTCGGACAGGTTGACCCAGCTCCTCGGGCCGGACTCCTCGGTGAACAGCAATGTCGCCTTGCCGGTCGCCGGATCGACCTTCAGCATGTCGAGCTTCGTCTGCGCCCGGTCCTGCCGCTGCACCAGCAGAGCCTTGCCATCCGGGGTCCAGTCGACCCGCGCCAGATAGATGTCGGGATCGGGGCCGAGGTCGACCTTCACCTTGCCCGACCCGTCCGGCTTCATCACATACAGTTCGACCAGAACGTTGGGTGTCCCGGCCTTCGGATAGCGCTGCTGATAGATGCTCGTCCCCTCGGCACCGATCGCCGAACGGGTGACGACGCCGACCGGCGCTTCATCGAACCGCTCGACCGCGACCAGCCGGTCGTTCGGCGACCACCAGTAACCGGTGCGGCGGCTCATCTCCTCCTGCGCGACGAATTCCGCCTCGCCGAAATGGACCGTGTCCTTCCCCTCGGTGGTGAGCGCGATCTCCTTGCCGGACTTCAGGTCCAGCGCGACGAGATTCTGGTCGCGCACGAAGCTGACATATTTTCCCTCGGGGCTGACCACCGGATTCAGCTCGCCGCTGGTGCTGTTAGTCAGGCGGCGGACCTCGCCATCGATCGACGCGAGATACAGGTCGCCGTCCAGCGGCACGAGGATCGACTTGCCATCGGGTGCCCAGTCATAGGCGAGAATACCGCGCTTGCCGGTCAGCGAACGGTCGCGTTCGCGCTGCATCTTTTCCGCTTCGGACAGCGCGGCGCCGGTGCCGACCTTCTTCGAATCAACCAGCATCCGCCATTCGCGGGTGGTCGTGTCCATAGCCCACAGGTCGAACCGCTCACGCTCATCGGCGCGGTTGCGCAGCAGGGTGACGTATTTGCCATCCGGCGACAGCTTCAGGCTCTGCGGCTGGCTGCCGTTCAGGTCGGGGCTGGCGAACACCCGCTCCAGCGTCAGGTCACCCGACTTTGCCGGTGTCGGCTGGACCGCTTCACTCGCCATTCCGGCCGTTCCCATCGCCAGCAACGCCGCACCCATCAACCATTTTACCATAACGCCCCGTATCCTCGCCCGGCCACGTCGCGCCGGTAGTAACGGTTGTTATCGCTTGGGGCGGGGCAGAGGACAATGGGTGAGTTGGGACCATCATCGTCGCGCCCGCGCAGGCGGGAGCTTGGACACGTTGACGTTGCGCTTCCTGGTGAGACGTCGGCGTCGATGGATTCCCGCCTGCGCGGGAACGACGATCGATCTACATCGTCTCGCCGGGATCGACGCCCCACAACCGCGCCTGCTCGACATAGCCGCCGCGCCCCTTCACGTCGAAGAAGCACCACGCGCCATTGCACCGCGACAGTCGCCCGACGACACCGGGGGCCGCGCGCCACACCACTGCCGCGCCCGCCTGCGGCGATGCGCGCAGTTCGACCACCTCCCGCCCGACAAAGGCGGTGCGCCGGTCGCTCAGCAACCCGACCTGCAACCATCCGCGCGTGCCGTCGGGATCCTCGACCCGGCGCCAGTCCTGGTAGATGTCGACCACCTTGATCGGCATGTCGGCCCGGCGATAGACCCATTGGGTCGGGTAGTTCTTGCCCGGCCCGCTGCGCATCCGCGCCTCGCCTGCCGCGATCGACGCATAATAGGGCGTCTTGCGGCGCTGCGCCTCTGCCGCGCCGGCCGCCACCATCGTCAGCACCGCCGCCACCGCGATCGATCGCCCGCCCATGCGCATGATATTGTCCCCGAATGTCTGTCCCCTGCCTGTATCGGCAAGCACCGCTTCGCCGCAAGCCGTTGACGCCACGCGCACCGTTCGCCAATCCCTGTATCATGGCCGCAGCATCCCCCCCGCCCCGCACCCCCAAAGTCCAGGTGACCCGGCGGCTGCCGGCCGCGACCGAGGGGCGGATGGCGACGCTGTTCGACACGGTGTTCAGCGCCGACGATCATGCCTGTACCTGCGACGAACTGGCCGCTGCGATGGCCGACTGCGACGTGCTGGTCCCGGCGGTTACCGACGTGATCGATGCCGGACTGATCGCCGCCGCGCCGGACCGCTTGCGCCTGATCGCCAATTACGGCGCGGGGGTGAACCATATCGACCTGAAGGCCGCCCATGCCCGTCGCATCCTCGTCACCAACACGCCCGGCGTCTTGACCGAGGATACCGCCGACATGGTCATGGCGCTGATCCTCGCCGTGCCGCGCCGTCTGGCCGAGGGCGAGAAGCTGGTCCGCTCGGGCGAATGGAAGGGCTGGAGCCCCAGCGGGATGCTCGGCCACCGCATCGGCGGCAAGGCGCTGGGCATCATCGGCATGGGCCGCATTGGGCAGGCCGTCGCCCGGCGCGCCCGTGCCTTCGGCCTCTCGATCCACTACCACAACCGCCACCGCCTGCCCGAAGCGGTCGAGGCGGAACTGGGCGCCACATGGCATGGCGATCTGGACGAGATGCTGGGCGTCATCGACCTGCTGACGATCCACACGCCGCGCAACGCCGACAGCGAAAACCTGCTCGACGCGCGCCGCATCGACCGCCTGCGGCGCCATGTCTATCTCATCAATGCATCGCGCGGCGGCATCGTCGACGAAGAGGCACTGGTCGACGCGCTGGAACGCGGGCGGCTGGCCGGGGCGGGCCTCGATGTGTGGGCGCACGAACCGGCGATCGACCCGCGCCTGCTCGCGCTGCCGAACGTGGTGATGACCCCCCACATGGGGTCCGCCACGCTTGAGGGCCGCGTGGCGATGGGGGAAAAGGTCATCACCAACATCCGCGTCTGGGCGGATGGACATCGGCCGCCGGATCAGGTGTTGGACGGGTTGCGGTAGAACCGCCCTGCATGGCGATCCGTGACACGATGGTGTTAACCAACGGCATTACTGCTGCCATGAGGACCACATGCATTTCGACTTGATCCAGTCGGTCAGCCTGTGCGGCGACCTGTCCGTCCCGAACGACGACCGCGCCGGCAGCGCTGCCCAGCGTGCATGGGTCATCGATGGCGCCACAGACCTCGGTCCGCCCGGCCTGCTCGGCGAACAAGGCGGCGCGGCCTGGCTGGCAGCGACCGCGGACGCAGCCTTCTCCAGCGCAGACGCCCCGACGTTGGCTGAAACCTGTGCCCAAGTCTGTCATCGTATCGAGGCGCGCTACACTGCCGAAGCCCGCCGCGCGCCCGCGGGACCATGGGAATTACCGCGCGCTTCCTTCTGTGCGATACAGATTGCAGACGAGGAGATCGACATCGCTTGGGCCAGCGATTGTTCGGTCCTTCACATCACCGCAAATGGGACGGCTTGGCGCACCCCCGTCCCCAGCCGCGCACGCGAGAGCGCGCAGGCGGCGGCGCTCGGCCCAGGGATTGGCGCGGTGAAACTCGGCACCGAGGCGGTATTAGCGGACAGGCGCCTTTCCCGCTCGCGCGTCGGACAGCGTGTGCTGAGCATCGAAGCGGCCGCGACGTTAGCCACGATCAGCCATGCCAGCTTCGCTGCGTCGGTCGGCGATGAACTGCTGCTGATGACCGACGGCATGGTCGCCTTGGTCGATTCCTATCAGCGCCATGATGCCGACAGCCTGTTCGCCGCCGTCCGCGCCGACGGGCTGGCTGCGCTCGGTGCCGAACTGCGGGCCATCGAGCAGGAAGACGCCGCCTGCCTGCGCTATCCCCGCTTCAAGATCAGCGACGATGCGACCGCGCTTTGGCTCCGGATCGGCGGCTAAGCGCCTTAACGTCGCTCCGGACTCGATCCGAAGTTCCCTTCCTTGTGCGACCGTCACTTTCCTACAAGCAGTCGCTTGGCCAACATGCCGCAGACGATAGCCCGGTCGCGCTCTTTGACATCACCACTCCAAACGCCACGCAAATAGCGCACGAGTGTGAACTTAGTGAACTTTGGCTAAAAACCTCAGCCTTCCAAACCACTTAGCCATTCGCCAATCATCGCCTGCCCGGCGCGCACCGCCGTCGGTCCCAGCGTGCGATATTCCTCGGTCAGCGTGTCCCGATGCTTCGGGCAGTCGAGATAATCCAGCCACGCCTCGAACCGGGCATCCTCCCCCATTTCGGCATGGAATTGCAGCGCCAGCAAATTGGCGCCCCGCCGAAACCCCTGCCGATAGCGCGCCGTCGTCGCCAGCAGCTCGGTCCCTTCGGGCAGGTCGAACGTATCGCCATGCCAGTGCAGCACCGGCACCCCGGCGACATGCGCCAGCGGCGATTCGATACCCGGTGCCAAGTCGACCGCACCGAACCCGATCTCGCAGCCGCTGCCCTTGTACACCGGCGACCCCAGCGCCGCCGCCATCATCTGCGCGCCCAGACAAATGCCCAGCGTCGGGCGATCGGCCTCCAGCCGCCGCGACAGCGCGGCGATCTCGCCCGGTATCCACGGGTTGTCTGCAACGTCATAGACGCCCATCGGCCCGCCCATGACGATCAGCAGGTCGGGCCGGGTCAGGTCGGCGGTGGCGAATGCTGGGTCGGTCACATCGATCCGGTCGATGGCATATCCCGCCGCCTCGACGGGCACGCGGTACCCGGCGCAGCCTTCATACGGGACGTGACGGACGATCAGCGCGGACTTCATGGGCACAATCTATCCTGCGCAAGCTGAATGGCACCTGCAATGTTTCTTTGTATTGCCGTGGCAGTGCTTTGGAACCCCGGCCGCGCCAAAACCATTTGCCTGCCGTAGCGTAAACCGGAGTAACCTTATGAAAAAGCTTGCAACCATCGCCCTCGCCCTCGCCGCCGGCAGCTCGCTTGCCGCCTGCTCGACGCTGCGCGGTGGCGCGATCGGCGCAGCGGGTGGTGCCGGCATCGCGGCGGCCACCGGCGGCAATGTCGAGAAGGGCGCGGCGGTCGGCGGCGTCGGCGGCGCGGTGGTCGGCACCGTCGCCGACGACTGATGCAAAAAGGCCGGGGCAGCGCATCCGCCACCCCGGCCTGCTACCTTCGCGTCCCAACGGCGCGGGTCGCCGATCAATCCCCGGTCAGGATGCGATCGACCAGCTGCTTCACGCTCGGCACGAACCCGTTTGAATAGAACGGATCGCGCTTGAAGTTGTAGGCGGCGTGCCCCGCGAACATCAGGTTCTGGTCGGTCGGGCCACCATGGGCGATGTCCTGCAACGTCTTCTGAATGCAGAAGCTGCGCGGATCGGCCAGCCGCCCGGTCGAGTTCGTCTCGCTATCGGCCCAGCTCGAAAAGCTGCACTGCGACAGGCAACCCATGCAATCCGCCTGATCCTTGCGGATGATGCCCTTTTCGTCCGGCGTCACGAACACCAGCGTGTTGTCCGGAGTCTTCAGCGCATCGGTGAAGCCCGCGCCGAACCATTCGCGCGCGCGCAGCAGGTCGCCCTGCGTCACCCAGAAGTTCTTGCCCTTCACACCGACGTCCAGCTGGAACACATGGTCGCCCGCTTCCTGCGTCGAAAAGGCGATCTGCCGCTCGGACCGTGCTTCCAGGCTGCGAAGGAACGGGTTGCGCACCGCCGACGAATAGAAGCCGGTCGGGCTGAAGCGGTGCAACAGCACCTCGCCCTCCTCGATCTCCATCAGCTTGGCCTTCCACTCCTCGGGGATGGGGCTTTCCTGCGTCAACAGCGGACGGGTGCCGAACTGGAACGCGATCTTGCCCAGCTCCGGATTGTCGATCCAGTCGTTCCAGTCGCGCAGATACCATACGCCGCCGGCCATCACGATCGGCACGTCGTCCGAAATGCCGCCCTCGCGCATCGTCGCGCGCAGGTCGCGGACGCGAGGATAGGGGTCCTGCGGCTCCAGCGGGTTTTCGGCATTGGACAGGCCGTTATGCCCGCCGGCCAGCCACGGGTCTTCATAGACCACCGCCGCCAGCCATTCCGCCGCCTTGGAATAGGCCCGCTTCCACAGCGCGCGAAAGGCACGGCCCGACGACACGATCGGCAGATAGCTCACGCCGTAGGAAGCGGTGATCTCCGACAACTTGTACGGCATCCCCGCGCCGCAGGTGACGCCCGATACGAGGCCACGCGTCCGCTCCAGCACGCCGTGCAGGATGCGCTGGGCGCCGCCCATTTCCCACAGGACGTTGATGTTGATCGCGCCCTTGCCGCCGGCGATCTCCCACGCGCGCCGCACCTGCTGCACCGCGCCCTCGATGGCATATTCGATCAGTTCCTCATGGCGTTCGCGCCGGGTCAGCGCCTTGTACACCTGCGGAATGATCTTGCCGTCGGCATCATAGCTGTCGGCATTGACCGCCGACACGGTACCGATTCCGCCCGCAGCAGCCCACGCCCCGGCCGAGGCGTGGTTGGTCGCGGCAACGCCCTTGCCCCCTTCGATCAGCGGCCAGACTTCGCGGCCGTTATAGACGATGGGCGACAGACCTTTGAACAACATGACCTCCAACGGGAACTTCGCAGCGGACAGGCGCACCGCGCCACCGCATCCGGCCGTCATTACTGCCAGCCGCGCCCGAACGCGAGCAAATTGCGCGAAGGTCAGAGTTGCTCGAGACGCGTCATACGATCAGGATAGCCATAATCGTCCCGAAGGATCGTGATCCGTCCATGCCGCCATTCCAATTCGCCTTTGATCCGATGATCGATGCGATATGCGTTATCCTGACTGGGCAATGGTCGATGACGACCGCCGACGCCTATATGCAGGCGGTGGTCGACAATATCCGCAGTGCACCGGGGACGGCCCGTCCGCGCAAGGCATTGTTCGACCTCCGCAACTGTGCGCTCCATTCGCGCGACGTCGCCGAAGCGCTGGCGGAATTCCATGCACGGGTCACGCCGGATATGGACCGGGTGGCGCTGGTCGTGGCCTCCACGCTGGACGGGATGCAGGCGAAGCGGATCGGCAAGGCCCGGGAAGTGCAGACATTCGATACCGTCGCGGCGGCGCGCGACTGGCTGTGCGGGGGCTGACCGCTACCCCAACGCCCCCGGCCGCCCGATCGCCTGCTCGTAAAGCGCCTTGTACGCCGCGATCATCTTCGCCTCGTCGAACTCGGCACGCGCCTTCGCCAGATTCGCCTCACCCACCCGCTGCCGGGCGGCGGCATCGACCGCCAGCGTCTGGAGCCGATCGCGCAGGTGCACCTCGTGCCGGTCGATGCCCATATACTGGTGGTTCTCTTCGGCCACCATCGCCATGATGTCGCCCACCGGTGGAGCGACCACCGGCAGGCCGGTCGCCATCGCCTCCATCACCGAAATCGGCTGCTGTTCGCTGCGCGACGACAGCGCAAAGATGTCGAACAGGCCCATGTAGCGATACGGTTCGGGCAGGAAACCGGGCAGTACCACGCGGTCGTCGATGCCCATCGCCTCCGCCGCGTCGAGGATCGCCTGCCGCTCCGGCCCCTCGCCGACGATGACCAGCCGCACCTTGACCGCGATCCCGCCGACCGCACGGACCAGCAGCGGCAGGTCCTTTACCTCGCGCAGCCCCGCGACGGTGCCGATCACGACCTCGCCCGGCTTGCGCTTCAGCCCCGGTATGGCGTTCGGCGCGACCGGTTCGGCATAGCGCTCGACCGGAATACCGTTGCCGATCAGGTGCAGCCGATGTTCGGGCTGTTTCCACACCTCTCGCGCGACACGCATCAGCCGCTGCGACGGTACCACCAGCGCCTCCGCCGCACCCAGCGCGAAGCGGCGGTAGATGTTGCGCATCGGGTTCAGCCGGGTCGCCTCATCCTCGTTGAAGCCGTCCTCGTGATGGACGACCGTCGGCGTGCCCTTGGCGAAGACGCGCTTCGCCATCACCCCGTCGATCGCGCCCCAATTGTACGTCAGCACCAGGTCGAAGCGGCGCATATATTTCGCGATCGCCTCGTACCGCGCGACCGACGGCTTGCCGGTCAGCGGCGGCGGGTTCTGTGCGATCTCGTACCGGATATAGTCGGCGATCGCCGAGCGCGCCTCGGTCCGCTCGGGCACGCCCGACACGATGGTATGGACCGCGCGGTCGCCCCAGGCGTGCATCAGCCGGATGGCACGCGCTTCCTTGCCGCCATAGGCGAAGGACGAATGCAAATGGAGGATGCGGACCGGTGCGCTCATGCGCTGGCAACCCGCGCCAGCAGCCGGTCGATCGCTGCGACCGATGCCGGTTCGGTCAGGATCGGCGCGTGGCCGACATCGGCGACCGTGGTCAGCTCCGCACCGTCGACCCGCTCGACCATCGCCTCTGCCACCCGCGCGGGCAGGATGTCCGACAGTCCGCCGCGCAGGATCGCGACCGGCTTGCCGGCCAGCGCCTCGTACGCGCGCCACATGTCCGGCCCGGCTTCGTTGCCCGGCACGCGGAACGGCTCGGCAATCTTCATGTCGTAGTCGAGCATGATCCGCCCGGCGGAATTCAGCCGGTGCAGCCGCTTGGCCATGTGCAGCCAGTCCTGCACCTCATAGGCGGGATAGGCATCGCCATTCCCCTCGGCCAGCGCACGGGCGGCGTGCATCCAGGTCGGGTGGCTGACCTGTTTGCCGACATAGCCGCGAATCCGCCCCAGCCCGGCCGGGTCCAGCTCCGGCCCGACATCGTTGAGCAGCGCCGCCGCGATCCGGTCGCGATCGGTCGCGGCCAGCAACATGGTCAGGATACCGCCCAGCGACGTGCCGAACGCGACGACGCGCGGCAGTTCCAGCTGGTTCAGCAGCGCCTCGACATCCTGCAGATAGACGAGCGGGACATAGCTCATCGGATCACGGGCATAGCCGCTTTCCCCGCGTCCGCGCATTTCGGGGACGATCAGCCGCCATTCGCCCGCCAGCCGGTCGGCGACGTCTTCCCAGTCGCGTGCGTTGCGCGTCAGGCCATGCAGGCACAGGATCGCCGGGCGATCCGCCGGTCCGCCCGCCTGCCCGTCCCCCGGCCCACCATAGTCGCGATAATGCAGTCGGAGGCCGTCGTTCGACCACCAATAGCCATCGGTGAAGCGTTGCTTGTCCAAAAGCGCCATCGCACCCCATATCGCCGCATGGCCGAAAACCCGCAACCCGCTCGCTACCGTCCCCGCACCGATATTCTCGATTTGGGAGATGCGTTCTATGATGCCGTGCCGGCGGCGACATTTCCGGCGCATGTGCTGCGCTTCCGCAACGACCGCGCGGCGGCGGAGATCGGCATTACGTCGACGGACCTTGCCTCCGCGCAAGCGGGGGTCCAGAGCGAGGCAGAACAACCGGCGGCGTTCGACGCTCTGGATTCCCGGGATTCCCGCCTGCGCGGGGATATGCTGGCCCTCTCCGACCCCGACTGGATCGACCATTTTGGCCGCTTCGTGCCGCTCCCCAACAGCCTCCCCGAACCGCTGGCGCTGCGCTATCACGGGCACCAGTTCCAGGCGTACAATCCCGACATCGGCGACGGGCGCGGCTTCCTGTTCGCGCAGGTCACCGACCATCGCGATCGACTGCTCGACCTCGGCACCAAGGGATCGGGCCAGACGCCGTACAGCCGCTTCGGCGATGGCCGCCTGACGCTGAAGGGCGGCGTGCGCGAGGTGCTGGCGACCGAGATGCTGGAGGCGCTGAACGCCCCCACCTCGCGCAGCTTCTCGCTGATCGAAACCGGTGAGGCGCTGACGCGCGGGGACGAACCCTCGCCCACCCGGTCGGCGGTGCTGGTCCGGCTGAACCATAGCCATGTGCGTATCGGCACCTTCCAGCGGCTGGCCTATGAACGCGATGCGGAAGCGATGCGCCGGCTGGTCGATTATGTCCTGACCCGCCTGTACGACCATATGCCGGGCAGCGAGCCGGCGATCGAACTGTTCGACGAAGCGGTCGGCCGCATCGCGGCGCTTGCCGCACGATTCATGGCGGCGGGGTTCGTCCACGGCGTCCTCAACACCGACAATATCAACCTGACCGGCGAGAGTTTCGATTATGGCCCGTGGCGGTTCGCGCCGACGTGGGACGCGGGGTTCACCGCCGCCTATTTCGACCATCACGGCCTCTACGCCTATGGCCGGCAGCCCGATGCGATGCACTGGAACGCCATGCAGCTGGCCGTCGCGCTGCGCACGGTCGTCGACGCGCCGCCGCTGATCGCCATCCTCGAAACCTTTCCCGAACGATATGCCCGGGCGGCGGCGGAGGCGGTGTTGTGGCGTCTGGGCGTGCGGCCGCGTGGCGATGCCGATGACCGCGCCCTCGCCGATGCTGTGACGACGGCGCTGGCTACGTCCGGAATGTCGATCGACGCCTTCTATCACCAGGCGTTCGGCGGCTGGCTGCCCGAGGGCGAGGAATGGGCGGCGTTCGAGGAGGTTCGCGCCCGCCTGTCCGACTATCGCCCGCGCTCCGACCGCAGCCATCCCTATTGGTTGGATGCGGCCCCCTGTTCGATGCTGATCGACGAGGTCGAGACGATCTGGGCAGCGATCGCCGACCGCGACGACTGGTCGCTGTTCGACGCGAAGGTTGCCGCGATCCGCCGGATGGGTGCGGCGCTTACCTGATCTCAACCCTCGCCGCGGCAAACTGGCATCGTGCCGCATTCTGGTTCAAGGAAGCGGTAAAGCTGAAACCGGACGACTGATCTATGCCCGAACTCGTTTCGACCGAACCTGCCACCGGCGCGACGCTGTGGCGCGGCCCGGTCGGCAATGTCGATGCCGAAATCGCCGCCGCGCGTGCCGGATGGGCCGGATGGGCGTCGCGCCCGCTCGCCTATCGCGTGGAGGCGCTGCGCCGCTTCGCCAATGTCGTGCGCAGCCGGTCGGAACCCTTTGCCGACATCATCGCCCGCGAAACCGGCAAGCCGCTGTGGGAGGCACGGACCGAGGTCGAAACCGTCGTCAGCAAGGTCGAAATCTCGATCAGCGCCTATGCCGAACGCAGCAGCCAGCGGCGGCTGGAATCGCCGATGAACGCGCGCACCGCGCTGCGCCACAAGCCGCATGGCGTGCTGGCGGTGCTGGGGCCGTATAATTTCCCGGCGCACCTGCCCAACGGGCATATCGTTCCCGCGCTGATCGCGGGCAATGCAGTGGTGTTCAAACCGTCCGAAAAGACGCCGGCAAGTGGCGCGTTCCTCGTCGACTGCTACCGGGCGAGCGGCGTTCCGGAGGATTGCGTCCGGCTGCTGATCGGCGGCCCGGAGGAAGGGCGGGCGCTGGCCGCCCATCCCGACATCGACGGCCTGTTGTTCACCGGATCGTCGCGCACCGGCATCGCGCTCAACCGGCAGTTCGCCGAAACCCCCGACAAGATCCTCGCGCTGGAGATGGGCGGCAACAATCCGATCATCGTGTGGAACACACCCGACGTGTACGCCGCCGCCGTGCTGGTGGTGCAGTCGGCCTTCACCTCCGCCGGACAGCGTTGCACCGCCGCCCGGCGGCTGATCGTCGAACATCGCCTGGCGGAACCGCTGCTCGCGGAGATCAACCGACTGTGCGAGCGCCTCATCATCGGCGAACCCCATGCCGATCCCGCTCCGTTCATGGGTCCGGTGATCGACAACGAGACCGCCGACCAGCTGACTGAAAGTTTCCTCTCGCTGTCGGCCCGCGGCGGCCGTCCGCTGCGCTTCATGCAGCGGCTGGTCGAGGGGCGTCCGTTCCTGACGCCCGGGATCATCGACATGTCCGGCACCACCGAACGCGCCGATGCCGAACTGTTCGGTCCGCTGCTGCAGGTATTCCGCGTCGACAGTTTCGACGACGCCATCGCCGAAGCGAACAACACCCGCTACGGCCTGTCCGCGTCGCTGATCTCGCACGACCCGCAACTCTACGACCGGTTCTGGGCCAATATCCGCGCCGGTATCGTCAACTGGAACCGCCCGACCAACGGCGCGTCGTCGGGCGCGCCGTTCGGCGGAATCGGCCTGTCGGGCAACCATCGCCCATCGGCCTATTATGCCGCCGACTATTGTGCTTATCCGGTGGTCTCCGCCGAAGCCGAGCAGGCCCGCGCATCGATCGGCATCGGCCTGCGCAACGAATAGGGCGTCGTCGCCCTAAACAATCCCTACCCCGCCCCCAAGCAAGCGTCGGTTGCCTGAACGCGGGGGTGGTCGCATCTACGCCGTCATGGCTAGCTTACTCGATCCGACCGCGCGCGGGCGCGTCATCCTTGTCGGTGCAGGCCCGGGCGATCCGGGGCTGCTGACCGTGCGTGCCGTCGAGGCGCTCAGGACCGCCGACGTCGTCGTCCATGACGGGCTGATCGATCCGCGCGTGCTCGACCTCGCCCCTGCCACCGCGCAGCGCATCTCAGTCGCCAAGCAGCGCGCGCGCCACACCCTGCCGCAGGAATCGATCAACGCGCTGATCGTCGCGCATGTGAAGACCGGCGCGATCGTCGTCCGACTGAAGGGCGGCGACCCGTTCATCTTCGGTCGCGGCGGCGAAGAGGTCGAGGCGGTCCGCGCCGCCGGCCTGCCGGTGGAGGTCATTCCCGGCGTTTCCGCAGCACTCGGCTGTGCAGCGGGCGCGATGCTGCCGCTAACGCACCGCGACTGGTCGTCGGCGGTCAGCTTCGTCGCCGGGCAGTGCAAGGGGCTTTCCGAACAGGACTGGTCGGGCCTTGCCGGACAGGGACGGACGCTGGTGATCTACATGGGCGTCGCCACCGCCGACGCCATCGCCGACAAGCTGATGGCCGATGGCGTCGCGCCCGACATGCCGGTCGCGGTGCTGGAGCGCGGCACCTATGCCGACGCCCGCGCGCTGCGCACCCTGCTCGCCGATCTGGGGCCGATGGTCGCGCGCGAAGATGTCAAAAGCCCGGCGGTGATCGTCGTCGGCGAAGTTGTGCAGCTGGCCGATGCCGAGGACAAGCTCGGTCAATGGGCCAAGGCGGCGGAGGTACTGGCATGAAGCTGCTGACCGGAAACGACCTCGCCAGCGGCGACGTGACGTGGTGGACCGGCAGCGACTGGTCGCGCCATGTCGAGGACGCGGCGGACGTCGGCGCGGACGGCGAACGCATCGCATCGGTCGAGGAAGCCGCGCGGCGGGTCAACGTGCCCTATGTCATCGACGCGGTGGCAACCCCCGATGGCCCCCGCCCGGCGCATATCAAGGATCGCATCCGGGCGCTTGGCCCAACGGTGCGCACCGACCTGACGCTGAAACCCGCCGACCCCGATGCAGGGGCGTGGGTGATATAATCAAGCTCCTCCCCGTTCACGGGGAGGGGGACCAGCCGCAGGCTGGTGGAGGGGGATACCCCCAAGCGCAACGCCGGTGGAGAACCCCCTCCACCATCGCTACGCGACGGTCCCCCTACCCGAGCCGGGGAGGAATTTGCTAGTGTACCAATACGACACCTACGACCAGTCGATCGTTGATGCCCGCGTGGCGGAATTCCGCGACCAGGTCGAACGCCGCCTGTCGGGCCATCTGACCGAGGACCAGTTCAAGCCGCTCAGGCTGATGAACGGCCTGTATCTCCAGCTGCACGCCTATATGCTGCGCGTCGCGATCCCCTATGGCACGCTGTCGTCGACGCAGATGCGGGTACTGGGCGACATCGCGCGGACCTATGACCGCGGCTATGGCCATTTCACCACGCGCCAGAACCTGCAGTTCAACTGGATCAAGCTGGCCGACACGCCCGACATTCTGGAAAAGCTGGCGAAGGTCGAGATGCACGCCATCCAGACCAGCGGAAACTGCATCCGCAACATCAGCTCCGACCAGTTTGCCGGCGCCGCCGCAGACGAGCTGACCGACCCGCGCCCCTGGGCAGAGCTGCTGCGCCAATGGTCGACCTTCCATCCGGAATTCAGCTACCTGCCGCGCAAGTTCAAGATCGCGGTGATCGCGGCGGACGAGGATCGCGCGGCGATGCGGCTGCACGACATCGGCCTGCGCATCATCGAACAGGGCGGCGTGGCGGGTGCGCAGGTCTATGTCGGGGGCGGCATGGGCCGTACGCCGATGATCGCGCCCCTGGTCAACGATTTCGTGCCGCTCGCCGACCTGATGAGCTATCTGGAGGCGTGCCTGCGCGTCTATAATCGCTACGGCCGCCGCGACAACATGTACAAGGCGCGGATCAAGATCCTGATCCACGAGATCGGCGTCGACAAATATCGCGCCGAGGTCGCGGAGGAATTCGCGCATATCAAGACGCTGGGCATCGACCCGCCCCAAGCCGAATTCGACCGCATCGCCGCCTTCTTCGCCGACCCCGCCTTCGCCGACACCTCGGCCGATGCGCCGGTCGATCGCAGCGACGCCGGGTTCGCGGCATGGCTCGACCAGAACACGCACGCCCACAAGCGCGCCGGCTATACGATCGTCACGATCAGCCTGAAGCCCGCCGGCGGCATCCCCGGCGATGCGTCGGCGGATCAGATCGATGCGATGGCCGATCTGGCGGAGGCGTACAGCTTCGCCGAACTGCGCGTCACCCATGCGCAGAACATCGTCCTGCCCCATGTCCGCTTGGCCGACCTGCGCGCCGTGTACGACCGACTGGTCGCGATCGGGCTGGCCGAAGCCAATCTCGACCTCATCACCGACATCATCGCCTGCCCCGGCCTCGATTATTGCAGCCTGGCCAATGCGCGCTCGATCCCGCTTGCGCAAAAGATCGCGACCCGCTTCGCCGATCCGGTGCGCCAGCGCGACCTGGGCGAACTGAAACTGAAAATCAGCGGCTGCATCAACGCCTGCGGCCACCATCACGCCGGGCACATCGGCATCCTCGGCGTCGACCGAAAGGGCACCGAGAATTTCCAGCTGCTGCTCGGCGGATCGGGGGCGCAGGACGTGTCGCTCGGCAAGATCACCGGCCCCGGCTTCTCGGAGGACGGCGTCGTCGATGCGATCGAGCGCGTGACCGACCGCTATCTTGCCGAACGCACCGATGGGGAGCGCTTCGTTGACACCTATCGCCGGATCGGCATGGAACCGTTCAAGGAGGCCATTTATGGTTGAGGCCCTGCGCCTGCGCGACGACGTCGCGCATGATGAACCCGCCGTGACGCTCGACGCCTTTCTCGGCCAGTCGAACGCGACCGCGGTGCGGATCGAGGCGGGCGACGATGCCCGCCTGCTGCTGCCGCATATCGACCGGTTGGCACTGGTCGAGGTCAGCTTTCCCAAGTTTCGCGATGGCCGCGGCTACTCGGCAGGGCGCATCCTGCGCGAGGCAGGCTATGCCGGCGAATTGCGGGCGGAAGGCGATGTGCTGGTCGATCAGATCCCGCTGATGCGCCGTTGCGGCTTCGACAGCTTCGCACCCGCCGCCCCGGTCGATCCGGCGGCGCTCAATCGTGCGCTCGAACGCTACGACCATGTCTATCAGGCGGCTGCCGACGGGCATGTGCCAGTATGGAAACTGCGGCATGGCTGAGGCCGACCCCGACTTGCGCATCCGCGACCGAATTGCCGTGGCACCACGCTTTACCGTTGCGGATGCCGAGGCGCTGAACTCCCGCTTCGACGGCGTAGCGACGCAGGAAATGCTGGCGACGGCGCTGGGCGAAGGGTTGCTGGGTCGCGTTGCCGCCGTGTCCTCGTTCGGCGCGGAATCGGCGGTGCTGCTGCACCTGATCGCCTCGGTCGATCGATCGGTGCCGGTCCTGTTCCTCGAAACCGGCAAGCATTTCCCGGAAACGCTCGCCTATCGCGACCTGCTTGTTCAGAGGCTGGGCCTCACCGATTTCCGCAACCTGACCCCCGACGCCGATCTGCTGGCGGCCAGGGATGCCACGGGCCTGCGCTGGTCCTACGACCCCGATGGCTGCTGCGACCTGCGCAAGGTCGAACCGCTGGCACGCGGGCTGACCGGGTTCGACGCGAGCTTCACCGGGCGCAAGGCGTTCCAGTCCGCCACCCGCACCGCCCTGCCCCGCTTCGAACTCGACACGTCGGACGCGGTGGGTCGGTTGAAGGTCAATCCGCTCATCACCTGGACGCCGGCCGACATCGACGCCTATTTCGCGGCGCACGACCTGCCGCGCCATCCGCTGGTGGAACAGGGTTTCCCCTCGATCGGATGCCAACCCTGCACCAACCGCGTGAAACCGGGCGAAGACCCGCGCTCCGGCCGCTGGGCCGGATGGGACAAGGTCGAATGCGGCATCCACACGCCGCTGCCCGACGGCGATCCCAACTTACCGAGCTTCTGACGCCAGCTTGCCCCCGTCCGCGTTCGGGGGCAAAGCGGCGCGATGCAGCAATCGGCAGTCGCCTACTTCACCAACGGCCGGATCATCATCGCGCCCGTATCGCGGACCGCATCGGGCGATACCATCGCCACCGACCCCAAATGGTTCGGCAAATCCGTCAAGAAAGCCGTCGTCGCGCAGGCGATCACCGACGCGCTGGCTGCATCGCAGGACGGCGTGCCCGACTCCACGCCCGAGCAGTGGAAGCGCCAGTTCATTCCGTTTCAGGATGCAGCGGCGGTTAAGAACTTCAAGACGTTCATGCGCGACGCAAAGCGGGTCGATCTGGAGCGTCGCGACGGGACGGTCGTGCTCACACCGTTCGACAATCTGGGCGTGAACAACGGCTTCGAAGCGCGCGACGGCGATGCGCGGACCGTTGCAGCTGACGATCCGGACGCGATCGCCGGGGCGCTGCTGGTCCTGCTCGGACTGCGGCCGGATACGGCGACACCATCCGCCGACGCCTGACCCGATCCCGTCACCCCAGCGCAGGCTGGGGTCTCCCTGTGATGATACGGGACAAGAGCCGATAGAGGCCCCAGCCTTCGCCGGGGCGACGATTCTGGTCGGGTTGAGACGTAGTCAAGGGGCGACGGCTCGGATCGAACCGTCGCCTCTTAACTGCCCCTTACGCCCAGGCCTTGGTCCGCACCGCATGGTCCGCCGCCCGCGCGGTCAGTGCCATGAATGTCAGCGACGGATTGACGCACGATACCGACGCCATCTGCGCGCCGTCGGTGACGTACAGGTTCGACGCATCATGCGCCTGGCTCCACTGGTTCAATACCGACCGGCGCGGGTCGGCGCCCATGCGGGCACCCCCCATTTCATGGATCGCATCGCCCGGGACATGCTCGCTTTCATAGCTGCGGACGTTGGTCAGCCCCGCGGCCCTCAGCATCTTCTCGCCTTCGATCCGGGCGTCGGCCATCATCTTCAATTCGTTGTCGCGGAACTTCACGTCGAACCGCATCAGCGGGACCCCGAACCGGTCGACCTTGTTCGCGTGCAGCGACACCCGGTTGTCGGCATAGGGCAGGCATTCGCCGAACGCCCCCATGCCGAACTTCCACGGGCCATATTGCCGCATTCCATGCTTCATGTCCTTGCCGAACCCCACCGGGCCGGCGGGGTCGCGCCGCGCGCTGCCCTGATAGCCATAGCCGCGGCGGAACCCGACGCCTTCCTCGCCATTCAGGTTGCGGAAGCGGGGCACATAGACCCCACCCGGCCGCCGCCCGAATTCGATCAGGTCGGTCATGCCGGGAATTTCCCCCTCGGCGCCCACGCGAAAGATGTGATCCATGACATAGCGGCCCAGCGTCCCGCTGCTGTCGAAATGGCTGCGGCCGCCGCCCGCCATCCGCGAATTCATCAGGATCTGCGTCGATGCCATCGCCGATGCACACAGGAACACCATGCCGGCCTGCACCGTCTGCGCCTGACCGGTCTTCGCATCGATGAAACGGACGCCGGTCACCTTCTTCCGCGCGGCGTCATATTCGAGGTTGGTCACCACCGCATCCGACTGCAGCGTCAACCGTCCCGTCGCCCGCGCCGCCGGCAGCGTCACCGCCTGCGTCGAAAAATAGGCGCCGAACGAACAGCCATTGCCGCACTGGTTGCGGAACTGGCATTTGCTGCGGTTCTGGTCGGGCTTGTCCTCGGTCATGTTGGACAGGCGGGTGTGGATCAGCTTGCGCCCCGGAAACTGCGTCTCCAGCCGAGTCTTCAGCCACTTTTCCGCGACGTTCATCGGCATCGGCGGCTGGAACTCGCTGTCGGGCAAGTACGGCAGATTCTCGCGCGATCCCGACACGCCGATATACTTCTCGACATAGCTGTACCACGGCGCAACGTCGTCATAGCTGATCGGCCATTCGCCATCGATGCCTTCGCGCTTGTTCGCCGCGAAGTCGTCCGCGCTCCACCGGAACGACCAGCGCCCCCAGATCAGCGACTTGCCGCCGACCGCGCCGGGGCGGATCCAATAGAATTTCTCGCCCTCGTCGAACGCATAGGGGTTCAGCCGGTCGTCATTGTAGAATTGCCGGCTGCTCGGCGCGACATAGCCGTGCTTCGCGATGAAATAGTCGCTGTCCATCAGCGGCTTGGGCATCTGATTGCGCGCTGGAATCTCGTAGGCCGGCTTCCCGTCGTAGGGATAGCCCTCGATATGCTCGACCATGCGGCCACGGTCGAGCATCAGGACGCGCAAGCCCTTTTCGGTCAGTTCCTTCGCGGCGAACCCGCCGCTGACGCCCGATCCGATGACGATCGCGTCGAACCTGTTGGTGGCAGCCATATATCCCCTCCCAGGGTAATGAGTTCGTGTCAGAACCGAAGCGCGCGAAGCGTCCGGTAGCTGGTCGTGATGTCGGGCAGATAGGGTGCGGGCGCCTGGTCGTTTTCGACATAGAAGTGGCGCACGCCCCGGCTGCCCCGGCGGCGGAACAGCGCGGCGAAGTCGGTCTTGCCCGCGCCCACCGCGCACATGCTGCCATCGGCGCGCGCGTCCTTGACGTGATAGGCATAGAGGCGCGGCCCCAGCCGGTCGATCCAGCCGCCGACATCCTCACCGGCATGGCCGACCCAATAGAGGTCGAGTTCGACCTTCACCAGCGCAGGGTCGGTTTCCTTCAGCAGCCGTTCGTACAGGCTGACTCCGCCCGGCTTCACCGTGAATTCGAAGTCGTGGTTGTGATAGGCAAAACCAAGGCCGGCCTTTTTGAGGTCGCGGGCGAAGCGGTTGATATTGGGCAGCGCCTGCGTCCAGCCCGCTTCGTTGCGATACTGGTCGGTCATGTAGGGCAGGATCACCGTGTCGGCGCCCAGCGTCTTGGCCATCGCGACCTGCTTGTCGAACGATTCCAGCAGCGCTTCATAGCCGATATGGACCGATGGCGACTTCAGCCCCAGCCGGTCCATCGCCTGCCGCAGCATCCTGTGGTCCATGGCGTCATAGCCGCCACCGCCATATTCGACCTCACGATAGCCGATCTTCGCGATCGAGGTCAGCGTGGCGACCGGGTCCTTCTGGAACAGGTCGCGCACGGTATAGAGCTGGATCCCGACCGCGCCGATCTGCGCGGCGGATGCGGTGCCGGTGGCGGCCAGCGCGGCGACGCCGCCCGCCCCGATCAGGAGGTTCCTGCGATCGATCATCATGCGCTGTAGACCTTGTTGACCTTGGAATAGGGAAAGGCACCGTCATATTCGCCGGGTACGGGCAGATATTCGCGCTCCTGCGTCATGCCGATTTCCGACGTGTAATAGCCGGCGATGACCAG
>CAJYRU010000241.1 GCA_913777295.1 uncultured Sphingomonas sp.
AGCTGAAGGCTGAAAAGCTGATGGAGGTGCAGGCCGTGCTCGCGTCTGCCGCCGAGGCGAAGGCCGCCGGGTCGCAGCGTTTCTGCATGGGCGCGGCATGGCGCAACCCCAAGGACCGCGACATGGACGCGGTGATCGCCATGGTCGAGGGCGTCCGGGCGATGGGCATGGAAACCTGCATGACGCTCGGCATGCTGACGCCGGATCAGGCGCAGCGGCTGGCGGCGGCAGGGCTGGATTACTACAACCACAACATCGACACCTCACCCGAAAACTACGCCAACATCATCTCGACGCGGTCGTTCGAGGACCGGATCGACACGCTGGCGCATGTCCGCGCGGCGGGCATCAACGTGTGCAGCGGCGGCATCGTCGGGCTGGGTGAGACGCGCGCCGACCGGGTCGGCTTCGTCCATGCGCTGGCCACCCTGCCGCGCCATCCCGAAAGCGTGCCGGTCAACGCGCTGGTCCCGGTCAAGGGTACGGTGCTGGGCAACATGCTGGCCGACACGCCGCTCGCCAAGATCGACGACATCGAATTCGTCCGCACCGTCGCCGTCGCGCGCATCACCATGCCGATGAGCATGGTGCGCCTGTCCGCCGGCCGCGAAAGCATGTCGGATGCGACGCAGGCGATGTGCTTCATGGCCGGCGCCAATTCGATCTTCACCGGCGACCGGCTGCTGACTACCGGCAATGCCGGCGACGATGCGGATGCCGCGCTGCTGGCGAAGCTCGGCATGACGCCGATGGTCGCCGAGGAACCGATGCGAAAGGGCGGGTGCTGCTGAGCCTGCTGCTCCTTGCCGATGCCGTCGGCGGCAATTGCGGCAAGGCGCCGACGCAGGCGCTCGCCAATGCCTGCGCCGAACGCGGCTGGCAGGCATCGGACGCCGCGATGGCACGCGAATGGCGCGCGACCTATGCCGCGATGAAGGCACGCGACGCGAACGACAAGATCCGCGGCGGCGGCCTCGGCTATGCCGCCGCCGCGCTGGCAAGTCAGCGCGCCTGGCTGAAGCTGCGCGATACTCAATGCGTCTGGGAAGGCGGTGTCTATGGCGGCGGTAGCGCGCAGCCGCTGGCCCGCTTTTCCTGCATGGAGCGGATGACGAACGAACGGGCGCAGGCGTTACGCGAACTGCGCCGGAATTGATGCTGACCCTGCAACAGTAGGGCGGACGGGAGAGTGACGTGTTCAAGAAGATTCTGGTCGCCAATCGCGGCGAGATTGCCTGTCGGGTGATGCGCACTGCCAAGCGGATGGGGATCGCGACCGTCGCGGTCTATTCCGACGCCGACGCGCGTGCCCCGCACGTGATGATGGCGGACGAAAGCGTCCGGCTGGGGCCGGCGCCCGCCGCGCAGAGCTATCTGGTGCCCGAACTGATCCTCGCCGCCGCGAAGGCGACCGGAGCGGACTGTATCCACCCCGGTTACGGCTTCCTGTCGGAACGCGAGAGTTTCGCGCGGGCCTGTGCCGATGCCGGCATCGCCTTTGTCGGCCCGCCGCCCGCCGCCATCGCCGCGATGGGCGACAAGATCGAGTCGAAGAAGCTGGCACAGGCCGCCGGGGTCAACGTCGTGCCCGGCTATCTGGGCGAAATCGCCGATACCGAGGAGGCGGTGCGCATCGCGACCGACATCGGCTATCCGGTGATGATGAAGGCATCGGCCGGCGGCGGCGGCAAGGGGATGCGCCTCGCATGGAGCGAGCAGGACGTTCGCGAAGGGTTCGAGGCGACCAAGCGCGAGGGGTTGGCCAGCTTCGGCGACGACCGCGTGTTCATCGAAAAATTCATCGAAAGCCCGCGCCACATCGAAATCCAGGTGCTGGGCGACCAGCATGGCAACATCGTCTATCTCGGCGAGCGCGAATGCTCGATCCAGCGCCGCCACCAGAAGGTGGTCGAGGAAGCACCATCGCCCTTCGTGACCCCCGCGATGCGGAAAGCGATGGGCGAACAGGCGGTCGCGCTGGCCCGTGCGGTCGGCTATTATTCGGCCGGCACCGTCGAACTGATCGTCTCCGGCGCGGACGTGACGGGAGAGAGCTTCTACTTCCTCGAAATGAACACCCGGCTGCAGGTCGAGCATCCGGTGACCGAGGAAATTACCGGCCTCGACCTGGTCGAGCAGATGCTGCGCGTGGCCGCGGGCGAGACGCTGGCCTTCACGCAGGACGAGGTGAAGCTGACCGGCTGGGCGATCGAGAACCGGGTCTATGCCGAGGATCCGTATCGGGGCTTCCTGCCCAGCACGGGGCGGCTGGTACGCTACAATCCTCCCCGGCACGGGGAGGGGGACCATGCGAAGCATGGTGGAGGGGGGCGTCCGCACGCGGATCGTCCGCGGCTAACCCCCTCCACCACCGACCTGCGGTCGGCGGTTCCCCTCCCCGCTAGCGGGGAGGAAACTATCCGCACCCGCGTCGACGACGGCGTGATCGAGGGTGGCGAGGTCAGCATGTTCTACGACCCGATGATCGCCAAGCTCATCACCTGGGCGCCCACCCGCGAGGCGGCGATCGATGCGCAGGTCGCAGCCCTCGACCGGTTCGAACTGGCAGGCGTCGGCAACAACATCGATTTCCTGTCGGCCATCATGCAGCACCCCCGCTTCCGCGAAGGCGCGCTGACCACCGGCTTCATCGCCGAGGAATATCCCGACGGCTTCCACGGCGCACCTGCCGACACGGCGCTGCTGCGACAACTGGCGGCGGTCGCGGTGCTGATCGACCTCGAACAGTCGCTGCGGGTCCGCGCGATCGATGGGCAGCTGGGCACGCGCCCGGCACCCTCGACCGAACGCGTCGTCACCATCGGCGACCATCGCTTCGAGATTTGCGTCGACGGCTATGAAGGCGGGCTGCTGGTCAATATCGATGGCGATGTGCCGCTCGACGTCGTGATGCACTGGCGCCCGTCGCAGCGGGTGGTGGTCGCGCGGATCGACGACCACGGACTCGCCGTTCGCGTCGCGCGCACCGTCGGCGGATGGAAGCTGACCGCGCGCGGTGCGACCCATATCGTCCGCGTCCTGCCGCCGCATGTTGCCGCGCTGACGCGGCACATGATCGAAAAGGTCCCGCCGGATCTCTCGCGCTTCCTGCTCTGCCCGATGCCGGGCCTGCTGACCCGTGTCGAGGTGGCCGAGGGGCAGAAGGTCGAGGCGGGCCAACCGCTGGCGGTGGTCGAAGCGATGAAGATGGAAAACATCCTGCGCGCCGAACGTCCCGGCACCGTTGCCCGCATCGCCCATGCCGCCGGCGACAGCCTGGCGGTCGATGCCGTCATCATGGAGTTCGAATAGGCGGAACCCTTTGCCCGCTGGCGGCTTGTCGGTGCGTGACGATCGTTTCATCCGCGCAACCATGGTGGCAGGCCGCCACCATCTACCAGATCTATCCGCGCTCCTTCGCTGACAGCGACGGGGACGGGATTGGCGACCTGAACGGCATTGCCGACCGGATCGATTATCTGGTCGACCTTGGCATCGATGCCATCTGGATCTCGCCGATCTACCCGTCGCCCATGGCCGATTTCGGCTATGACGTGGCGGACTATACCGGCATCGATCCGCGCTTCGGGACGCTCACCGATTTCGATGCGCTGCTGGCAAAGGCGCACGCGGCCGGCATCCGCGTGCTGCTCGACTTCGTGCCTAACCACAGTTCGGACCGGCATCCGTGGTTCGTCGAAAGCCGCTCGTCGCGCGACAATTCGAAGCGCGACTGGTATATCTGGCGCGACCCCGCGCCGGACGGCGGGCCGCCGAACAACTGGATCAGCGATTTTGGCGGGCCGGCCTGGACGTTCGATCCCGCGACCGGCCAATATTATTCGCGCGCCTTCCTGCCCGAACAGCCCGACCTGAACTGGCGCAACCCGGACGTGCAGGCCGCGATGCTGGATGCGATGCGCTTCTGGTTCGATCGCGGCGTCGACGGGTTCCGCATCGATGTGCAGTGGCATATGGTCAAGCACGCCGATTTTCCCGACAATCCGCCCAATCCTGATTTTCGCGAGGGCATGGGCGACATGCACCGCGTGTTGCAGCTCCATTCGACCGACCAGCCCGAGGTTCACGCCATCGGCACCGCGATGCGCAGGCAGGCCGATGACTATGAGGCCGTGCTGGTCGGCGAAATCTATCTGCCGATCCCGAAGCTGATGACCTATTACGGCTCCGCGGAAGCCCCGGGCGTCCACCTGCCGTTCAATTTCCAGCTGATCGAGGCGAAGTGGGACGCCGCCGAACTGGCCGCCCGCATTGTCGAGTATGAGGCGGCACTGCCCGAAGGCGGCTGGCCCAACTGGGTGCTGGGCAACCACGACCGCCCGCGCATCGCCACCCGGGTCGGCAAAGCGCAGGCGCGGGTGGCGGCGATGCTGCTGCTGACGCTGCGGGGCACGCCGACACTGTATCAGGGTGACGAACTGGGCCTGACCGATGCCCAGGTGCCGCCGGACAAGGTACAGGACCCGCGCGAACTGCGTGAGCCGGGCCTGGGGCTGGGGCGCGATCCGGTGCGGACGCCGCTCCCCTGGGATGCCATCGGCGGGTTCACCACCGGTGATCCGTGGCTGCCGATCGATCCGGCGCATCTGCCGCTGAACGTCGCGGCACAAGCGGGCGATCCGGCATCGATGCTCGGCTTCTATCGCCGCCTGCTGGCACTGCGCCGCATGACACCGGCACTGGCGACCGGGCCGATCGATGATGTCCATGCCGAGGGCGACGTCCTGACCTATCGCCGGGGCGACTATCGCATCATCCTGAACCTCGGCGACCAACCCGCCGCCCTTGCGATCGAAGCCGGACAGATCGTCCTGTCGACCCATGCCGATGCCGGCGATCCTCACCATCTGCGCCCCGCCGAGGGGCTGATCCTGAGAGTATCCTGATGCGCATCGCGATGATTGCCCCGATCGCGTGGCGCACGCCGCCGCGCCACTATGGCCCGTGGGAGCTGGTGACCAGCCTGCTGACCGAGGCGCTGGTCGCGCGCGGGGTCGACGTGACCCTGTTCGCGACACAGGACAGCATCACCGCCGCGACCCTCGCCGGCGTCGTTCCCGCCCCCTATAGCGAAGACCCGTCGATCGATGCGAAGGTGTGGGAATTCGCGCATCTGGCGCATGTGTTCGAGCGGGCGGGCGAATTCGACCTGATCCATAACCAGGCGGATTTCCCGGCCCATGCCTTTTCGGGGCTGGTCGACACGCCGATGGTCACGACGATCCACGGCTTTTCGTCCGACCGCATCCTGCCGATGTACGCGCCCTATCAGGACCGCGTGAACTATGTCGCGATCAGCGATGCCGACCGCCACCCCTCGCTAAACTATGCCGCGACGATCCATCACGGCATCCCGCTGGATGATTTCCCGTTCGATGCGACGGGCAGCGACGACCTGCTGTTCTTTGGCCGGATGCATCCGGACAAGGGTGCCGCCGCCGCCATCGCCGCCGGGGAGGCCAGCGGCCGCCGCCTGCACATGGCCGGCATCGTGCAGGACGACCGCTATTGGCGCGAGGAGGTCGAGCCGCACATCGATGGCGAACGGGTCGTCTATCACGGTGCGGTCGGCGGCACGGCGCGCACCGACCTGCTGGGCGGATCGCGCGCGCTGTTGCATTTGATCGGCTTCGACGAACCCTTCGGTCTGTCGGTGGTCGAGGCGATGGCGTGCGGCACCCCGGTCATTGCCTATAATCGCGGATCGATGCCCGAACTGATCGAAGATGGCGTTAATGGTTTCCTGGTCGACACGCTCGACGAAGCGATCGCCGCGATCGACCGGGTGGACGAAATCGATCGCGCGGACTGCCGCCGGATCGTCGCCGAACGCTTTTCGGTCGAGGCGATGGCGGAGGGTTACCACGCGCTCTACACCTCAATTCTTTCGGCATGAAGCCGCTCTAACCCCTTGGACAATGGAGGCTCGACATGCCGCGCGGAGACAAGAGCAGCTATACCGACAAGCAGAAGCGCAAGGCCGCACACATCGCCGAAAGCTATGAGGAACGCGGCGTGCCCGAGCAGGAGGCGGAGGCCCGCGCCTGGGCGACCGTCAACAAGGACTCGCGCGGCGGCAACAAATCCGGCTCCGGGCGCGGCAAACCCGACAGCCACGCGTCGGCCCGGCGCGGCGGGAAAGCTGCGGCCGACCGCCCGGCCGCCGATCGCTCCGCCGCCGCACGCAAGGGCTGGGAAACGCGACGCCGGAACGCCACGTCCTAATCATCCCGCGTCGCACGCTTCGCCGAGCGCGGCATAGATCGCGTCCAGATCGGCATCATCGATGCAATAGGGCGGCATGACGTACAGCGTCGTTCCCAGCGGCCGCAGCAGCACCCCGGCGTCGCGGAACCGCGCCATCAGGCGAGGGGCGCGGTCGGACAGATAGCTTTCGTCGCCGTCCAGTTCGAACGCGGCGATCGTACCCAGCCGCCGCGCGCCCGACACGCGCGGGTGTCGCGCCAGCGCCGCCAGCCGAACCGCCTGCCGGTCGCCCAACGCTGCGATCCGTTCGGCGACCGGCTCCTCGCGCCAGATCGCCAGATTGGCGTTGGCGGCGGCGCAGGCGATCGGATTGGCGGTGTAGCTGGACGAATGGAAGAACATCGTCGCGCGGTCCGGCCCGTAATGCGCCTGGTAGATCGCCTCGCTCGCCATCGTCACCGCCAGCGGTATCGCACCGCCGGTCAGCCCCTTTGACAGGCACAGGATGTCGGGCACGACCCCGGCCTGTTCGCACGCGGTCAGCGTCCCGGTACGGCCCCATGCCGTCATCACCTCGTCCGCGATGAACAGCACGTCGTGCGTGCGGCAGATGCTTCGCATCTCCGCCAGCACGGCAGGCGGGTACATCCGCATCCCCCCGGCACCCAGCACCAGCGGCTCGAGGACGAACGCCGCCGCGCCATCGCGGCACGCGGCGTCGAGCGCGTCATAGGTCGCCTGTTCCCGGCCGGGATCGGGGAAGGGGATCGATCCCACGTCGAACAGCAACGGGGCATAGGCCTGGTTAAACACGCCGCGCGCACCGACCGACATCGCACCGATCGTATCGCCGTGATAGCCATGCTCCAGCACGAGGATGCGGTACCGCGCCTCGCCCCGGTTGCGCCAATAGCCGAGCGCCATCTTCAGCGCGACCTCCACGCTGGTCGACCCGGAATCGGAAAAGAATACGCGGGTCAGCGCATCGGGCAGCATCGCGCACAGCCCCGCTGCCAGCGTTTCGGCCGGTTCGTGCGTGTGGCCGGCAAAGATGATCTGGTCGAGTGTCGCGGCCTGTTCGGCGATGGCGGTGGCGATGCGCGGGTGGTTGTGGCCATGGGTCGTCACCCACCATGACGAGATCGCATCGACGATCCGCCGCCCGTCGTCGCTCCACAGCGCCGCGCCCTCGCCGCGCACGATCCGGGGAATGGGTTCGCGCAGGCCATGCTGCGTGAAGGGATGCCACACCGCGCTCATCGGAAATCCTCCACGTCGAATCCGTCGGCAAAGGCACGGGCGAGCGTGTCGGGCCTCAGGTCCTGAACGAAGGGCAGGCGCCCCAGCCGCCGGGTGTTGCCCAGCCGGACGATCGTTTCCTCGCTGTCGGGCACCGCGTCGCCAATGAACGCCACCCCCCGGATCGGCACCCCGCGCGCGCGCAGTGCCTCGATCGACAACAGGCTGTGGTTGATCGTGCCAAGCGCCGTCCGCGCCACCAGCACGACCGGCTGCCGCCACCGCGCGAACAGGTCGGCAAAGGTCGTGGTGCCGACGATCGGCACCAGCACGCCGCCCGCCCCCTCGACCACCAGTGGGCCGGCGACCTGCGGCAAGGCGAGCCGGTCGAGGTCGATCGTCACCCCGTCGATCGCCGCCGCGCGGTGCGGGGAACAGGGGGTGGCGAGTGAATAGGCCTCGGGCAGGATGCGGGACGGCGCGATCCCCGCCAGGCGCGCGACCCGTTGCCGGTCGGTGCCGTCATCGGTCCCGGCCTGTACCGGCTTCCAATAGGATGCGCCCAGCGCGCCGGTCAGCGCGGCGGCGAACACGGTCTTGCCGACATCGGTATCGGTGCCGGTGACGACGATCACGGTCATGTCAGTTCCTCCAGGGCATCGCCCAGCGCGGCGATGTCGGCCGCATCGATATTGAGCGTCAGGGAAATGCGCAGCCGTGCGGTACCCGCGGGAACGGTCGG
>CAJYRU010000242.1 GCA_913777295.1 uncultured Sphingomonas sp.
TGAACGCAGCGGTCGAGAATGCGAAGGCCGCGGTGCGGCTGGCCGAGATCGATCTGGCCAACACCGTCATCCGCGCGCCGCAGGACGGGCGGCTGACGGTATTGGTCAGATCGATCTCGGCCAGCCGCACCGCGGCCTTCGCATTCTCGACCGCGGCGTTCAGCCCGCCGCGCCCGACCGCCACCGTGCGGACCTGTTCCTGCGCGACGCTGCGCTGTGCCTGCGCCTGTGCGACCCCCGCTTCGGCCGCGCGCAACGCCGCCAGTGTCTGGTCGCGTTCGCGCAGCGACACCGATCCTTCGCGGACCAGGTCGTTGACGCGCGCCATGTCGGCCTGCGCGCGGGCCAGCTGCGCCCGGGCATTCTGCACCGCCGCCGCCTGTCCGCCGAGGCTCGCCTCGCTGGAGCGCTGGCTCTGCTGCGAATTGGCGAGGTTCGCCTGTTGCGCCGCCAGTTGGGCGCGGGCCTGTTCGACGCGCTGGCGATAGATCCGGTCGTCGATCCGGGCGAGGACCTGCCCGCCCTTCACGTCCTGAAAATCGCGGACCAGCACCTCCATGACATAGCCGTTGACCTGCGGCGCGATGATCGTCGTCTGCCCGCGGACATAGGCATTGTCGGTCGCCTGGATCGCGCTGCCGAACGGCCACAGCCCCCAGGCATAGAGCGCCAGCGCGACCCCGCCGAGCAGCAGCGCGACGAAGCCGATGGTCGACTTCACCCCCCCGCGCGGCGGTGCCCAGCCGCGGGCGCGGGTCGGTTCCTGCGGCACCTCGACCGGATCGGCCAGCCGTTCTGCTTCGTCTCGGGACAATTGGGTATCGGTCATGACATCTGCTTCTGTCGCATCTGCTGCACGGCGGCGAGATCGCCGGCCAGCGGGTTCACCCCCTTCAGCCGGTAGCGCAGCCACAGCGCGCCCAGCCACACCACCATCGCCGCCGACAGCACCGCGACGCCGAGGAATACGTCGTTATAGGCGAGGATATTGGCCTCGCGCGTGACCTGCTGCCCCAGCAGCCCTGCGCCCGATGCCTGCCGGAGCGTGGCATCGCCCAGTACGCGGGCATAGGCACCGCCCAGCTGCTGGATGCGCTGCACCACCTGCGGGTCGGTGGCGGTCAGCGTCTGGGTCAGTTCGAACGCGTGGTATTTCTCGCGCACGATCTGGAACGACCCCAGCAAAGCAGTGCCGGCCAAGCCGCCCATCGTCTGCGAAATGCTGAAGATCGCCGAAAAGCTGATGATATGGCTTGGCCCCCGCGCCAGCGCGCGGAAGATGCCGATCATCACCATCGGCCCCAAGAAATACAGCGCGGCAAAGGCGATGATGCCCTGGCTGAGATACAGGCTGGAGGGCCGGGTGAGGTTCGTTGAATCCGAATCCATCCACGCGCCGATCCCGATCAGCGCGACCGCGATCACCACCGGCTTGTACAAATCCTGCATGTTCAGCGTCTTCAGGCTGACCACGATCCCCGCGATCGACGCCAGCGTCATCACGAGGCTGAGCGTCACTAGCTGGTCGTTGCCCATGCCGACGACGGTCAGCAGTCCGACCGTGCCGAAGGTCTGTTCGGACAGCAGGATTCGCAACGATGCGGCGACCACCGCGAACCGCACGATATTGCGCCCCAGCATCCAGCGCGTGTTGAGCAGCGGGTTGGCACGATTATGCTCGATCAGCAGCGCCCCGCCGATCAGCGGAATCGCGGCGGCCAGCGCAACGCCCAGCCACGGCGTCGACCACCACTGGATCCGCCCCTGCACCAGCACCGCGCATAGCAGCGCGACGCCGGGCGCCAGCAGCGCAAAGGTCAGGAAATCGATCCGCTCGAACGCCGGCGTCCGGTCCGACGGCGGCAGGCGCAGCAGCGCGACCGAGCCGAGACAGATCAGCGTCAGCCCCAGTTCGAACAGGAACAGCGCCTCGATCCGCCCATCGGCAAGCAACAGCGGCGACAGCACGCGCGCCAGCGGCAGCGCCACCTGCGACGCGCCGAACCCGATAATCATCCCCGACAATCGCGCGGCGGCGGGCAGCGACTGCATGATGTAGAGGAAGCACAAGGTCGTCAGCGCACTGGCGGCGATACCCGATGCGCCGCGCACGATCAGCTGCACGCCATAGCTGTGCACGAACACCTGCAGGATGTTCAGGATCAGGAACCCGACCAGGAACACGCGGGTGAAGCGCTGCATCCCGAACTGCTGGCGGAACTTGATGAGCAGCATCGACATGCACACGCTGGTCATCGACGAGATCGCGGTCAGCCACCCGCCCTCGACCGGGGTCAGGCCCAGCGCGCCCTGAATCTGCGGAAGGTTCGCGATCAGCAGCCCGTTGTTGAAGCCGCCGGTCAAGCCCAGCAGGATGCCGATCGCAAAATAGCCGACCCGCCGCCCGAACGGATGGTCGGGCGTCGCGGGAGATCCGGGCAGGAACGGCCGCTCGTGCGGCTTGAATTCATACGCCGGGGCGATCGCCGTGGCTCCATATGGGGATATTGATCGAGCAATAACTTGTTACGGAACGGATCGTTCCGGGTCGGCAATGGATACGGTGGCTTGCATTCAAAAATACGACCGTACCGCCGCGCAGGCGGGGGTCCAGAGCCAGAAACGCAGCGGCCCGTTTTGGAACCTGGATCCCCGCCTGCGCGGGGATACGTACTTTGGCGACGTAGTACGAACACTGGCATCCCCGGTAACATCCGCTACCATCATGCCCATGCGTTCCCTGATCCTCGCCGCCGCGCTCTGCGCCTCGGCCGCCACCGCCCAGACTTCGCTCGAAGCCCCCCTTCCCCCGATCCGCCCGTGGCACGGCGCCAGCGAGAAGCTGGTCGCGCGGCCGAACGACCCGTGGATTACTCCGGCCGAGGCGAGCGGGTTCGTCACCACGCCCGATTATGCCGCGACCCGCGCATGGATCGACCGGCTCGTCGCCGCCTCCCCGCTGCTGTCGATCGAGACATTCGGCAAAAGCCCCGAGGGCCGCGACCTCTACGCGGTGCGCGCGCACAAGGGCACGACGCCCAAGCCGGTCGTGCTGGTGCAGGCCGGCATCCATGCGGGCGAAATCGAGGGCAAGGATGCCGGGCTGATGCTGCTGCGCGACATCGCGCTGAAGGGCAAGGACGCCCTGCTCGACAAGGTCGATCTGGTGTTCGTGCCGATCTACAATGTCGACGGCCATGAACGCTCCGGCCCGTATAACCGCCCGAACCAGCGGGGGCCGAAGGACATGGGCTGGCGCACTACGGCGCAGAACCTGAACCTCAACCGCGACTACCTGAAGGCCGACGCACCGGAGACGCAGGCGATGATCGGCCTGATCCGGCGGGTCGATCCGTTGCTGTATCTCGACCTGCACGTCACCGACGGCATCGACCATCGCTACGACGTGACCTACGCCTTTTCCGGCTGGCGGGGCTATTATGCGCGCTCGGCCGCCATTGGGCAGTTCCTCGACACCCGGCTGCGGCCGGCGATGGACTCCGCGCTGAAGCGCAACGGCCATATCCCCGGCTATTATGTCAGCACGCTCGACAACCGCGCACCCGAAAAGGGCATGACGCAGGATGTCGACACGCCGCGCTTCTCGACCGGCTATGGCGACATCGCCCATATCCCGACGGTGCTGGTCGAGACCCATTCGCTCAAACCCTATCGCCAGCGGGTGCTGGGGACGTACGTCTTCGTCGAGGAATCGCTGCGCCTCGCCGGGGAGCGCGCCGCCGAACTCCGCGCCGCGATCGACGCCGATCGCGCCTCGCGCCCGACCAGCGTCGTCACGTCGTGGAAGCAGACGGCCGAGCCGATCTACAGCGTCGATTTCCTGGGGCTGGCGCACGATACCTACCGCTCCCCCGCCTCGGGCCGCGATGAACTGCGCTGGCTGTCGAAGCCGGTCACGTTCAGGATGCCGGTCTATGGCAGCAAGCCCGACCGGACGGTGACGCTGCCAAAGGCATGGTGGGTGCCTGCCACCCTGCCCCATGTCATCGACCTGCTGACCTTGCACGGCATCCGCTACGAACGGATCGACGCCGCCCGCACGCTCGACCTCGACATGGCCCGCGCGACCGATCCGAAACTGGGGTCCGCCAATGAAGGCCATATCCCGCTCGACGCGACCATCTTGCATGAACGCCGTCGCGAGACGATGCCCGCCGGATCGGTCCGCGTGCCCGCCGACCAGCCGCTGGGCCTGCTCGCCGCCTTCCTGCTCGAACCCGAGAGCGAGGACGGCGTGCTGGCGTGGAACATGG
>CAJYRU010000243.1 GCA_913777295.1 uncultured Sphingomonas sp.
ACGGGGGTCGCGACATGGGCGGGGAAGCGGACCGGCGGTGCCGGGCTGGCAAGCGGCGGGCGGGGTGTCATCGCGCCGATCGTTGCCGCGACCGCGTCGATCGCCGCCTGCTGCGGCACATCGCCGAACACCTGGACCTCTACGGGTCCGGAGGCGAGCAGCGGCTGCCACAGCGCCTTGAACGCCTGCGGGGTCAGCGCCGCGATCTCCTTTCGATCGGGCGTGCCCCAGCGGGGATCATTGTCGTGCAGCAGCGCGTCCAGATCGCGTGACATGACGCCATCGGGCGAGGCCCCCAGCGCGTCATAGCTCGCCAGCATGACTGCCCGCGCACGGGCGACGGGCGCCGGGTCCCATGCCGGCGATTGCAGCTTGGCCGCGATCAGCTTCAGCTGGTCGGTCAGGTCGGCGGCGGTGGTGATGCCCGACAGGGTGAAGGCGTCGTCGTCGATCCCGAAGGACAGCCCGATCTGCCGCCCGCCGGTCAGCCGGTCCAGCTCCTCCTGCCCCAGCACGCCCTTCGGCGTCTGGATACCCGATGCGACCAGCGCCAAATCGGCGGCGAAGGCCGGGGTACGGCGGTCGACCGGCAGCGCGTTAAGCCCCCGGCCGAACCGGACCCGGACATAGACCTTGCCGGTTTCCGATTCATTCGGGAACAGCAGCAGCGACGACCCATTGGCGAAGTCGACGCGCTCGACCGGCGGATCGCTCAGCGCCATGCTGCGGCCGGTGATCGCGCCGGGCTTGCCGAGCGGGGCCAGCCGGTCGAAGCCGATCGCCCCCTGCCCGCCGCGCCGCGTGGCGCTGCCGGCGATCTTTTCCGACAGGGCGGCGGTCAGCTTCGCCTGAGCGGTCGGATCGGGGGTGCGGGTGTTGACTATGGCACGGGTGGCGGTGCCGGCGAAGACCTTCTTGATCGCCGCCTGCACGCGGGCCGGCGTGAAGAACTTCTTGGTCACCGCCCCTTCGAAGATGCGCAGCGACGTTTCGGGACCGGCCACGGTTTCGCGGATGTCGGTCGCGGAAATCAGATTATCGGCCAGTAGCGCCCCGGCGGTCACCGGCGCGGTGCGGACCTCGTTCTCCATGCCGGCGCGGATTTCGGCGACCTCGCGGTCGATCTCCGCCTGGGTCGGCGCCGTGCGCATCGCGTCGGCGATCGACTGGCGCACATCGCGCAGTGCCGCCGCCCAATCGTCGCCCAGCGGCAGTATCGACAGCTGGGTGATGTTCGCGGAACGCGACACGTCGTCGAGGTTCGCGCCTGCCGAAATATAGCTGCCCCCGGCCCGCGCGCGGCTTTCCAGCCGACGGTTCAGGATGCGCAGCGCGATCTGGTCGATCATGCGTTCCTGATTGAAAAGGATGGTGTCGTCGCCGACGGTCCATGGCCGCAGCACCGCCATCTGCACCAGCGTCGGCATGGTCGGTTCGCTGACGGCCGCGGCGACCGGTTCGTTCACTTTCGGAGCGCCGAATTTCGGTTCGGCCGGTGACGGGCCGGTGCCCTGCCAGCCGGCGAAATGCTTCTTCACCATCGCTTCGAGAATAGCGGGATCGGCGTCGCCCGCGATCACGATGATCGCGCGGTCGGGACGATACCAGCGGTCGTGGAACGCCTTGACGCTCGCCGCGGTCGCGGCCTGCAGCGTGTCGACATTGCCGATCGGCGAGCGGTCGGCGAGCGGCTGCCCGGCAAAGAACAGCGCGCGGACGGCATCGCCGAAGCGGACCTGGGGGCCGGGCTGTTCGCGCTGTTCGGACAGGACGACCGGGCGTTCGGCGTCCAGTGCGGCCTGAGTCAGCGTCGGTTCGGCCATCATGCCCGACAGGATCTTCATGCTCTCGTCCAGCCCGGTGGGCGTCGCGGAGGGCAGGTCGAGCTTGTAGACCGTCTGGGTAAAGCTGGTCGACGCGTTGCTGTCGGAGCCGAAGGTGACGCCGAGCCGCTGCCACACCCGCTTCGATTCGCCATCGGGGACATGGACCGATCCGCGGAAGGTCAGGTGTTCGATCAGGTGCGCGAAACCGCGCTCGCTGTCGGTTTCCATCAGCGACCCGGTGCCGATCGCGACACGGATCGCGACCTGCCCCGGCGGCACGCCGTTCTTGCGCACCGCATATTTCAGCCCGTTGGACAGGACCCCGTAGGTCCAGCTGCGGTCGGGTGGAATGTCGCTGCCCTTGAACAGCCACGGCGTATCCGGCCCCTGGGCGACCGGCTCCAGCGGCGGAAGCTGGCGCGCGGGTACCGGCGAAGCGGGCGCGGGCGATGCGGGCGGGGTCTGCGCGGCGAGCGGCGCGGCGATCAGGGCCAGGGCGGAGAACGCGCCCGTGGCCGGTCGGAACAGGGATGCCATGGCCAAAGGTGTAGCGTCGTTGCAACGCCCCGACCAGTATCGACAGGGTCGCGCAAATATAAAGCTGGAACGCGGCCGCCGTTCAGCTCTGGCTCAGCTTGGCCTCAACGCTCCTCGCGCCGCAGGTACAGGTAGGAATCGTCGAATTCGGCCAGCGCCATCAGGCCCGGCATGTCGTGGATCGTGACGCGGCGACCGCGAAATTCCATCAATCCCCGCTCGCGCAGGTCGCGCAGCGTGCGATTGACATGGACCGGGGTCAGCCCGGTGCAGTCGGACAGATCGGCCTGAGTCAGCGGCAGCGCGAAGCCCGTATCGTCCGCCTCGTCGATCAGGCCGAGGCGCACGCGCAGCTCGCAGACCAGATGAGCGATCCGCTGGATCGCGGTGCGCCGCCCGAGCGACAATTCCCATTCGCGGTGGATCGCGGCGTCGAGCGCGGTCAGGAACCAGTAGACCCGCGCCAGATGCGGTTGCGTCTCTGTAATCTCGGTCAGCTTCACATGCGGGACCAGCACGACGCGACACGGCGTCAGCGTCATCACATTATGGTCGAGCTGCTTCAGCGAGAAGCTGTGCAGGTCGAGGAAATCGCCGGCGACGTGAAGCTCGGTGATCTGCCGTTCGCCGCCCGGCAGGTCCTTGTACCGGCACATCACCCCTTCGAGCAGCAGCGTACTGGACGTCAGCCGTTCCCCTGCCCGGATGCAGGTATCATGGGCGGGCAGGACGCGCACCTCGCCCAGCGATCCGCGAATGACCTGTTCTTCCTCCGCCGAGATCGTGTCGCGCGCGCGCAGTTTCGCCAGATGCGTCTCGATCACCGGTAACGGCCCCTCTTGAATGAACGTTACGCTGGTAGCGTAGCCCCGAAGCATAGGCAACGCAGGCGGTACCCCATGCGAACGCAGCGTTTCGCCGCGTGCCCTTGATCCCCCGTGCCCATGCGGCCACATGGACGGCATGTTGATCGAAACCGAATCTACGCCCAACCCGGCGACGCTGAAATTCCTGCCCGGGCAGGTCGTGATGGACGCAGGCACCCGCGACTTCGCCAGCCCTGAGGAAGCGGAGGCATCGCCGCTCGCCACGCAGCTGTTCGCGCTGGGGGATGTCGTCGGCGTGTTCTTCGGCCGCGATTTCGTGTCGGTGACCAAGGCGCCGGGCAGCGAATGGGCCGACCTGAAGCCCGACGTTCTCGCCCTGCTGCTCGACCATTTCGGCGGGCGGATGCCGCTCTTCCATGCGACGGGAACCGCCGGCTTTTCGGTCCCGGCCGAGGACAGCGGCTTCGTCGACAATCCGGAAGATGCCGACATCGTCGAGCAGATCAAGGAGCTGATCGAAACCCGCGTCCGCCCGGCGGTGGCGAATGACGGTGGCGACATTGTCTATCGCGGGTTCGACCAGGGCAAGGTGTACCTACAGTTGCAGGGCGCCTGTTCTGGATGCCCATCGTCCAGCGCGACGCTGAAGAACGGGATTGAACAGCTGCTCAAATATTATGTCCCCGAAGTCACGGAGGTTCGTGCAGTCTGATGGCCAAGCTCAACGACGAGGCGCTCGACACGCTGTTCCGCACCGCGCGCACCTATAACAGCTATACCGACCAGCCGGTGGACGAGGCGACGCTGCACGCCATCTGGGACCTCGTGAAATGGGGGCCGACCAGCGCCAACCAGCTGCCTGCGCGGATCGTGTGGTGTACCTCGACCGAGGCCAAGGAGAAGCTGGCGGCGTGTGCCAGCGGCACCAACCCCGACAAAATCCGCGCCGCGCCAGTGACCGCGATCATCGGGATGGACACCGAATTCCACGAGCATCTGCCCGAGCTGTTCCCGCATACCGATGCGAAGTCGTGGTTCGACGGCAACGCTGACCTGCGCCAGGCATCTGCGTTCCGCAATTCGTCGCTGCAGGGGGCGTATCTGATCCTCGCCGCGCGCGCGCTGGGCCTCGATACCGGGCCGATGTCGGGCTTCGACGCCGGCGAGGTGGACAAGGCGTTCTTTGCCGACACGCCGTCGGTCCACGCCAACTTCATCACGACGCTGGGCTATGGTGATCCGGCAAGCCTGCACCCGCGGTCGCCCCGGCCCGACTTCGCCAAGTTCAACCGGATCGCCTGACGCGACCGTGCGGACACTGGTCATCGAAACCGCCACCGCCGCCTGCTCGGTCGCGTTGATCGAGGACGGCGCGGTGATCGCCCGCGACCATGTGGTGGTCGGGCGCGGCCATGCCGAACGACTGGTGCCGATGATCGCCGCCCTGCCCGGTCAGGGGCGCGCCGACGCGATCCTGGTCGATTGCGGTCCGGGCAGCTTCACCGGCGTCCGCGTCGGGCTGGCGGCGGCGCGCGGCCTCGGCATCGGGTGGGGGGTGCCGGTCCATAGCTATTCCTCGCTGGCGCTGATCGCCGCCGCCGCGCTGGCCGAGCGTCCCGGCGATGCGATCGTCGCGGTGCTGGACGGTGGTCATGGCGAGGTGTTCCAGCAGGGTTTCGACGGCGCATTGATCGCCGACGGCCCGGCCGTGTCGCGCAAGCCGGCGGACGCGGTGGCGGCGCTCAGTGGACGGCGAGTCGTCGGACAGGGACTGGCCCGGTTGCGGACGGTGGAGGACAGCCTGCCCGAGTGCGACCGCCTGCCCGATGCCGCCGATGCGGTACTGCTGTCGCCGGTGCAGGCGACCCTACCCCCCGCCCCGCTCTATGGTCGTGCGCCCGATGCGGTGCCGAGCGTGCGCGCATGAGCGATACCCGCGTCGACATCATCCTGGCCGAGGGTACTGCCGCCGATGTCGGTGCAGTCGACCAGGTGATGCGCGCGGCGTTCGATCCGCGTTTCGGAGAGGCGTGGACCCCGGCTCAGTGCCTGGGGATGCTGTCGCTGCCCGGCGTATGGCTGACGCTGGCGCGGTGCGGCGGGACGCTGGTCGGGTTTGCGCTGACCCGTGCGGTCGCCGACGATGCCGAATTGCTGCTGATCGCGGTGCTGCCCGAGCGGCGCGGGCGTGGCGTCGGGCGGGCATTGCTGCGCCGGGCGATCGACGATGCCGCCGCGCGCGGTGCGGCGCAGCTCTGCCTCGAAATGCGCGCCGGCAACGACGCTACACGGCTCTATGTCAGCGAAGGTTTCGCCAAATGCGGCGAACGGCGCGCTTATTATGCCGGTCGGGGCGGCGAACGCTTCGATGCCCACACCTATGTCCGGCCAATCCCCCGCGTATAACAAAAGATGTTATTTATATTGTTGCGATGACGCCCAAGTGGGACGATAGCGGTCCCCGGCCATTCGTAGCGGCTGCGTAACGAGGGAAGATATGGAAATGGACGCGGAGCGGGGCGATACGCTGATCGCATTGACGGCGGACATCGTCGCGGCACATGTTGGCAGCAACCCGATCGAGGTCGCCGACATCCCGGCACTGATCCGCAGCGTGCATGGTGCGCTGGCCGGGCTGGGAATGCCGGAGGAAGCACCCGCGCCCCGCGCCGAGCCTGCCGTGGCGATCCGCGCATCGATCAAGCCCGACTATATCATCTGCCTGGAGGATGGGCGGAAGCTGAAGATGCTCAAGCGACATCTGATGACGCATTACAACCTGACGCCCGAACAGTATCGCGCCAAGTGGAATCTGCCGGCCGACTACCCCATGGTCGCGCCCAACTATGCCGAACAGCGCCGGACGCTCGCCAAGCAGATCGGCCTGGGGACTCAGCGCCGCACGACGTGACGGGAACCGGGCGGCTCTGCCGGACGTCGGCGGCGCGCCCGGCACGTCCATGCGCAGTTCGGTGAACCGTCACGGCGCGTGCCCACGCGGCGCATTGTCCGTGCGCCCGCGCTGCGCACCGTAGCGGCGGCGCTTCCGGGGCGATCACGGCCATTGCGGTTTATGGGCCTGCCCCCTAAAACGCGGGGGACTTTTCCCGTCTGGACGTACAGGACTACATGCCCCGCAAGATCGACCTCGAAGCGCTGTGTCACCAAAAGGGGCTGCGGATCACTGAACAGCGCCGGGTCATCGCCCGCGTGCTGTCCGAAGCCGACGACCATCCCGATGTCGAAAAAGTATATGAGCGGGCATCCACGATCGATCCGGGCATCTCGATCGCGACGGTCTATCGTACCGTGCGCCTGTTCGAAGAGGCGGGCATCCTCGACCGCCATGATTTCGGCGACGGCCGGGCGCGGTACGAACCTTCGCCCGAGGCGCATCACGATCACCTGATCGATGTCGAGAGCGGCCGGGTGATCGAATTCGTCGATCCCGAACTGGAACTGCTGCAGAAGCAGATCGCCGAACGCCTCGGCTTCCGCCTGGTCGACCACCGCATGGAACTTTACGGCGTTAGCCTCGACCGCAAGGATTGAGCCGCATGACGCTGCCTGCGCGGCTGCGACTCACGGCGCGGGCGGGCGGAATGCTGGTGGCGCTGGTCGCCTATCTGATCCTGCACGGCAGTTGGCAGGCGTTGCGCCTGCGCTCGCCCTGGCCGCCGCGTTTCCTGGGGCGGATCGCGGCGATCGTCGGCGTGCGTACGACGGTGGTCGGATCGCCGGTACCGCGCGACGTGCTGTACCTTGCCAATCACCAGAGCTGGATCGACATCCTCGCCATCGCGGGGGCCAGCGGTAGCGCGTTCGTCGCCAAGGGCGAGTTGCGCGACGCGCCGCTGGTCGGGTGGCTATGTACGCTCAACCACACGCTGTTCGTCGATCGCGGCGACCGGCTGGGCGTCGCGCGACAGATCGATACGCTGCGACAGGCGCTGCTGGCCGACCACCCAGTGACCGTGTTTCCCGAAGGAACCACCGCCGCACCGGGCGAGCTGTTGCCGTTCAAGGCCGCGTTACTGGGCGCGATCGACCCACCCCCGCCCGGATTGCGGGTGCAGCCGGTCTATTGCGACTATGGCGATGCCCACGAGGTCGCGTGGCTGGGCGACGAACCGGGGACGACCAATGCCGCGCGGGTGCTGGCGCGTGCCGGCCGGATCGAACTGACGATCCATTTCCTCGAACCGTTCGATCCGGCGGGCATGGGCCGCAAGGCCGTGGCGAACCGGGCGCGGGATGCGATCGCGGCGGCGATGCGTCGTCCGCAAGAACCGTCGCCCCAGCCTGCGCTGGGGTGACGTGCTTTTAGGGTGGGAACGCTACTCGCTGAATTCCCCGACCGTCACGCGCCGTCCCAGCAGGAACGCATCGTTGACATGGACGAACGGCGACAGGTCGACATCGCTCTGCCGATCGCGAAGGCATTCGGCGAAGCGGCGGTACAGCCGGGCATATTCGGGTTCATCGCCGACATCGACCGCGACGCCGTCCACCGCCATTTGCGACGCCCCCATCGACAGCTTCAGATGGCCGTCATCGGTTTCGACGTCGACGTCCCACGTCTGCGGCCCGGTCTGGTCGAAGTCGAATTCGACGCGCACCGGCACGCCGGCCGTATCGGTGAAGTCGAGGTCGGCGGCGATCGGCGCGTCGCGGTTCGACGGGAAGCGCAGCTCGGCGGCGTCGAGCAGCAGTGGGCGTGGCAGGATGCGGGTGATGACCGACAGCGCGTTGATGCCGGGATCGAACACGCCGATGCCCGGTTCCCAGATCCATGCCTGCCCCGGATGCCAGACGCGCAC
>CAJYRU010000244.1 GCA_913777295.1 uncultured Sphingomonas sp.
TGGCCGGCGGCTTCCACCCTGTCGAACCCCCAGAACGCAGGAGCGTGACGATGGCACAGTTTTCGACTCCCCCGACCGGCCTGCCCACGGTGCTGACCGTCCCCGGACTGAACGGGTCCGGCCCGTCGCATTGGCAGACGCTGTGGGAACAGTCGCGCCCCGACACCGCGCGGGTCGAACTGGGCCTGTGGTCGCGGCCGTTGCGCAATGCGTGGGTAACGAAGCTGGATCAGGCGATCCGCCAAGCACAGGCCCCGGTGGTGCTGGCGGCGCATTCGCTCGGCTGCCTCGCGGTCGCATGGTGGGCGCAGCTGTCGGGTCAGCCCTATGGCTGGCCGGTGGCGGGTGCGTTGCTGGTTGCGCCCGCCGATGTCGATCGCGCGGGCGCGCCGGTCGAGTTGCAGGGGTTCGCCCCGACGCCGCGCTTCGCCCTGCCCTTCCCCTCGCTGGTCGTCGCCTCGACCGACGATCCCTGGGTCTCTATCGAGCGCGCGCATTCGATGGCAGTCGATTGGGGCAGTCATTTCGTCGACGCCGGTCCGCAAGGGCATCTCAACGCCGCCAGCGGCATCGGCTGGTGGGAAGAGGGCCAGGAGCTACTCGACCGGGTGATCGCGGCTTCGGGGGACGGGCATGGCCATGTCCGCCTGCCCAGCGACGCGCGGTCGGTGCTGGCGGTGAACGCCACCGACGCGGCGCAGGGGCAGTTCCTGCGCTGAAGCGATCGGAGGTCGCGTCAGGGAAACGGGTTGGCGACCTCCAGCCGGGCATCGATGACAAGCCCGTGGTGGAGGTCCTCGCTCCACAGCCGATCGCAACCGGCGGACAAGGCAGCCGCAACGATCATGCTGTCGTAGATCGACAGGTGGTAGCGCTCGGCGATGCGCAGTCCGTCACGATGGATGGCGTCGGTCAGCGGCAGAATCGTCGGGCACAGAATCCGCAGCGCAGCCAGAGCGTCGTGGATTGCCGGCCAGCCGTAGCGCAGCTTGCGCCGGGTAACGGTGGCAAATTCGTTGAGGGACTGAACGCTGATGATACCGCCGTCCGCTAGAAGCGACTGCGCGCGTATCGCCTTGTCATCCACGCCCAGCGCATAGACGAGAATGTTCGTGTCGAAGAAAGCGACCGTCAACGCGCGTTAGCCTCCTCGCGATCGAACTTGTATCCGGGCGGGAGTGGGCGTGCCAATGCGCGAATCGCGGCAATCGCTTCCGTACGGGTCATCGGCGCAGGATCGCTACGCCGCCGCACTTCGACGCTATCCCCTTCGTGCAGGCCGAGGGTTTCGGCCACATCCTGCGGAATGACGATAGCGAGCTGGTCACCGATCTTTTCGACCTTCACCACGCTTCTCCTTCGTCGTGCAAATTACGCCAGCGCGCGGTGGCTGACAACCGACTGCAGATACACTGCCAAGTCGCGGACATCCTTCATCGGTGGCAGTTCGACAGGATCGGCCGGGGTCGGCATGGTCAGCCCCAGCTGTCCCCACCCCTTTTCGACCAGATCGGCGACCTCTTCGTCATCGATCATCAGGAAGCGGGCGAAGTCGTCATCGGGATGCGGGACGACGCCTTCGCTATAACAGGGGGCGACCAGTTCACGGGTCAGCGCGGCGATGGCCGGCGACACGCCGTTGTCCGTGACCATCGCGTCGAAATCGGCTGCGCTCCACCCGGCACGATACGCCTTCGCCGCGCGAAACTGCCGCCACATCCGCCAGTTGAACCAGGCGAGCGCGACCACCGCGAGCGCGATGATCGCCGCAGCCTTCTGTCCGCCGGTCATGCGCGGACTTCGGCGGCTCCGCTCTCGTTCCAGCGCAGCGCCTGCAACACCGTGTCGACGATCTGCGGCGCGTTGAGGCCGGCTTCGTCATACTGCTTCTGCGGGCTGTCCTGATCCTGGAACGTATCGGGCAGGCGCATCGTGCGCAGCTTCAGGCCCGCGTCGATCAGGCCGCTGTCGCTGGCGAAGGTCAGGACATGGGCGCCAAGGCCGCCGACCGCGCCTTCCTCGACCGTCACCGCCACTTCATGCGTGGTCAGCAGCCGGCGGATCATCCCCTCGTCGAGCGGCTTGGCAAATCGCAGGTCGGCGACCGTGGTCGACAGCCCCTTTGCGTCCAGCGCGTCGGCGGCTTTCAGCGCCTCCTCCAACCGGGTGCCGAGCGACAGGATCGCGATCTTGCTGCCCTCGCGGACCAGCCGCCCCTTGCCGATCTCCAGCTTCTGCGGAACCTCCGGCAGCGCCACGCCGATACCGTTGCCGCGCGGATAACGCACGGCGATCGGGCCGGCGTCATATTCGGCGGCGGTATAGGTCATGTGGACAAGTTCCGCCTCATCGGCCGGGGCCATGACCACCATGTTGGGCAGCGTCGCGAGATAGGTCACGTCGAAGCTGCCGGCATGGGTCGCGCCGTCCGCCCCGACCAGCCCGGCACGGTCGATCGCGAAGCGGACGGGCAGGTTCTGGATGCACACGTCATGCACGACCTGGTCGTAGGCGCGTTGGAGGAAGGTGGAATAGATCGCGCAGAACGGGCGCATTCCCTGCGCCGCCAGGCCGGCGGCAAAGGTCACCGCGTGCTGTTCGGCGATGCCGACGTCGAAGAAGCGGTCGCCATGTTCCTTGGCAAAGCGGTCCAGCCCGGTACCCGACGGCATCGCGGCGGTGATCGCGCAGATGCGATTGTCGGTTTCCGCCAGCTTGCTCAGCGTGTGGCCGAAGACGTTCTGGTACTGCGGCGGGCCGGCGGGCGCCTTTACCTGCGTACCGGTGATGACGTCGAATTTCTGGACGCCATGATATTTGTCGGCCGCCGCTTCGGCCGGGGCATAGCCCTTACCCTTCTTGGTCACGACATGGACCAGGATCGGACCTTCGGCCGCATCGCGGACATTTTCGAGGACGGGGATCAGGTGGTCGAGATTGTGACCGTCGATCGGGCCGACATAATAGAAGCCCAGTTCCTCGAACAACGTACCGCCGGTCGCCATGCCGCGGGCGAATTCATCGGTCTTGCGCGCGGCGGTGTGCAGCGGACGCGGCAATTTGCGCGCGAGCTTCTTCAGCGCATCGCGAATGCCGAGAAACTCCCGGCTCGACACGATACGCGAGAGGTACGCAGACAGGCCCCCGACCGGCGGCGCGATCGACATGTCGTTGTCGTTCAGGATGACGACGAGGCGGTTGCCGGCCTGTTCGGCGTTGTTCATCGCTTCGTACGCCATGCCGGCCGACATCGCGCCATCGCCGATCACGGCAATGCCCTTGCCCGGCGTGCCCGCAATCTTGTTGGCGACGGCAAAGCCGAGCGCCGCCGAGATCGAGGTCGAGCTGTGCGCCGCGCCGAACGGGTCATATTCGCTTTCCGACCGTTTGGTGAATCCCGACAGGCCGCCCCCTTGGCGCAGCGTGCGGATGCGGTCGCGGCGGCCGGTCAGGATTTTGTGCGGATAGCATTGATGGCCGACGTCCCACACCAGCCGGTCGGCGGGCGTGTCGAACACATAATGGATCGCGACGGTCAGTTCGACGACGCCCAGCCCCGAACCCAGATGCCCGCCGGTGGTACCGACCGCGCTGATCGTTTCCTGACGCAGTTCGTCGGCGAGTTGCCGCAGGTCACCGGGGGCCAGCTTGCGAAGGTCGGCGGGCGTGTGAACGGTGTCGAGCAGCGGCGTGCTAAGTGGGTCGGCCATCCGGCCTGACTAGCGCAGGCGGAACCGACTGTCGATTGCCGGTGCGCGCCCTTCCGGACAAACCCCGTATAAGGTTCAAGAAAGCGTCAATCCTGGTCGCAATCTGCACAGGTTCCGCGCACCTCGATCACGGGCCGTACCGGCCGGAATCCCGCGCCCGACGCTGCGGCACGCACGGTGCCGGTGATCTTGTCATCATCGATATGCGTCGTCTGTCCGCATTTGTCGCAGACGAGGAAGATACAGTCGTGGACGCAGTCGGGATGGGTGTTCGCCAGATAGGCATTGGCGCTTTCGACCCGCCGCGCCAGGTTGGCGTTCACGAACAGGTCGAGGATTCGATAGACGCTGTTGGGCGCGACGCGGCGCCCCTGCGCCTTCGACACGGCATCGGCGATGTCATAGGCGGAGGCAGGCTTGTCGAACGACGCCAGCACGTCGAAGATGCTGGCGCGCATCGCCGTCCATTGCTCTCCGGCGCGGATCAGCGCGTCTTCCGCCGCCTTGTTCCAAGCGGCTCCGTGATGTTCGAAATGTTCGTGCGCCATGTCAGCGAGATAGGCGCATGGCGGCCCAGCGGCAAGCGGGTCAGCAACCCGCCCGGCGGTTCAGATGGTGGCCGAACGCCAGCAGGCCGACCCCGGTCAGGGTCGCGATCGCCTCCGGCACGCCATGCGGCAGGGTCAGCGCCAGCGCCATGGTGGCCAGCCCCGCGCCACCAATGAACGTCGGCAGCTTGTGTCCGTGCCGGAGATAGCCCGCCCCCAGCGCGACGATGCCGAGCAGCACGGCAAGACCGAGGCCGATTTCATGGATCGCCGGGTGCAGCAGCGTGCCGCCGACCGACGCCAGCAACGCCATGACACAGATGGTCGTGACGCAATGCACCGCACACAGCCCGGACAGGAGGATCCCGAACCGGTCGAGTCGGCCCTCGTGCAACCAGGAACAGGTGGCGGAACTTCGCATCGCCGCCCTATGCCCGGATTTGCGCGAAGTTACAACATATCGTTTCACGCCTTGTCCAACGCCGACCGGCGCGTCCGGTTCGATCGGCGCGGTCGAAAAATCGACGCGGCGTTACCGTTTGCGGGTGACCATCAGGTCGGGCTTGCGCGGCGGCGTCCAGCCCGCGGGCGGCTCGACCCGCTGGCGGCTGGTTCCGAGTCCCATTGCACCGGGCTGTTGCCGGGTCAGTCCGGCGGTGTCCGCCCTGCTCGCCGAGTCCGGGTCCGCGCCGCCGCGCAGCAGGTTGATCCGGTCGCGCAGCCGCGACGCGGTTTCGTAATCCATCGCCGCGGCGGCGGCCTCCATCTGCGCGCGCAGGGCGTCGATCGTGTCGGTCATGCCGACCCAACGCACGACACCCCGCCCCGGATCATTGCCAGTCGAAGCCGAGCGGCGCCTCGCGAAACGCGAAGCGATCGAGGTGCCGCGCCACCGCGCCCTTCAGCCCGTCGAGCTGTTCGGCGGAGGTCGCATCGATCCGGACGTCGAGCGCGTCCGCCCTTGCATCGAAGGTCACCAGCGCATCGCCGGGATGGCTGGCCCCGCGCGCATCGCGGGGGAAGACGACGGTGCCGTGATCGGCGTCGAACTCGACGGTCAGGTTATGCTGCCAGTGTTTGCACAGCTGCTGCAGATAGCGGCTGGCATTCGTGGTCGGCACCGCGGCGTGGGTTGTGAAATCGCTCATAAACGTTCTACCTTCTGCGCCGCGTCGTCGAGGATCGCGGCAATGGCGTGGAGGGTGTCGGTATCGACATCCGGCCCGGCGAGCCGGTGGTGGAGCGCGGCGCGCAGGTTTGCGCGGGCGCGGTGGATTGGACCGGCATCGGTTCGCGCACGATGTTCGCCCAGTGCCGCCAGTCGCGCGGACAGGTCAGCGACCTGTTCGGCATCCTTCGCCAGCTGCGTGGTCCCGGCATCGGTCGCGGCAAACAGCTTGCGCGTGCCTTCGCTCGCCTGTTCCTCGATCAGCCCCATGTCGGTCAGCAGCGTCAACGTCGGATAGACCACGCCGGGGCTGGGCGCATAGGCGCCGCCGGTCTTGGCCTCGACCGCACGGATCAGGTCATATCCGTGCCGCGGCGCCTCCGCGATCAATGCCAGCAGCACCAGCTTCAGTTCGTCGCCGCCCAGCACCCGGCCACGCGGCCCGCCGCCATGTCGTCCGCGACCACCCGGCCCCGGTGCACCGGTCCATGACGCATATCCCATTCCAAATCGCATTTTCATTCTCCGATATATCTTGAATATCCAGATATATCTTAAACTGACTTGCGCAAGAGGCGTTTGGCGGTTTTTTCGCACATCCTATATGCAGGGCCATGTCCGACCTGTTCGCCGACTTCGCCCCGCCCGCGCCCGACACTCCGACCGGCGGCCCCCTCGCCGATCGCCTGCGCCCGACCACCCTCCGTGAAGTCGTCGGGCAGGACCACCTGACCGGGCCGGAAGGCGCGATCGGGCGGATGGTGGCGGCGGGCAAGCTGTCGTCGATGATCCTGTGGGGGCCGCCCGGCACCGGCAAGACGACGATCGCGCGACTACTCGCCGATGCGGTCGGCCTGCGCTATGCCCAGATTTCGGCGGTATTCTCCGGCGTCGCCGACCTGAAGAAGGTATTTGCCGAGGCGCGTGACCATGGTCGGCTCGGGCGCAGGACGTTGCTGTTCGTGGACGAAATCCACCGCTTCAACCGCGCCCAGCAGGACGGCTTCCTACCCTATGTCGAGGATGGCACCGTCACGCTGGTCGGGGCGACGACCGAGAATCCGTCGTTCGAACTGAACGCGGCGCTGCTCAGCCGGTCGCAGGTGCTGATCCTCCACCGCCTCGGTGCCGATGCGCTGAACGAGCTGCTGGCTCGGGGCGAGGCACTGGAAGAACGCCCCCTGCCCCTGACCGATGCGGCGCGCGCGGCATTGGTGGCGAGCGCCGATGGCGATGGCCGCTTTTTGCTCAACCAGGCGGAGACCTTGTTCTCGATCCAGCTGCCCGAACCGCTCGATCCCGCCGGGCTGTCGGCGCTGCTGCAACGGCGGGTCGCGGTCTATGACAAGGACCGGGAGGGGCATTACAACCTCATCTCCGCGCTGCACAAGTCGCTGCGCGGATCGGACCCGCAGGCCGCGCTCTATTATCTGGCGCGGATGCTGACCGCGGGCGAGGAACCGCTCTATGTCCTGCGCCGGCTGACCCGCTTCGCCAGCGAGGACATCGGCCTCGCCGATCCGCAGGCGCTGGTCCAGTGCCTCGCCGCCAAGGACGCCTACGACTTTCTCGGCAGTCCGGAAGGGGAACTGGCGATCGTGCAGGCGTGCCTCTACCTCGCCACCGCGCCCAAATCGAACGCGGCGTACAAGGCGCAGAAGGCGGCGTTCAAATCGGCACGCGAGACGGGTTCGCTGATGCCGCCGCAATCGATCCTGAACGCCCCTACCCGGCTGATGAAGGACATCGGCTATGGCAAGGGCTATGCCTATGACCATGACCGGGAGGACGGGTTTTCGGGCGCGAACTACTGGCCCGACGACATGCCGCC